>JBEVDP010000134.1:0-7658 GCA_040513235.1 Acidimicrobiia bacterium
TGGCCGAGGCGGCGGCGACGTTGGTGTTGATCAGCGCCTGGGCGGCGATCCCGTTGGCGCCGAGCGCCGAGCCGGCGTTGAAGCCGAACCACCCGAACCACAGGATCCCGGTGCCGATCAAGGTCCACGGCAGGTTGTGGGGCGGCATCGGCGTGCCGGGATGGCCCTTGCGGGCGCCGACCATGAAGGCGAGGACGGCAGCGGCGATCCCGTTCGCGGCGCCCGCCGAACCGGCATTGAACCCGAACCAACCGAACCACAGGATGCCGGCCCCGATCAACGTGAGCGGCAGCATGTGCGGCGCCATCTGCCGTTGCGGCCAGCCCTTGCGCTTGCCGAGCACGATCACACACGCGAGCGCCGCGATACCGGCGTTGATGTGCACGACCGTGCCGCCGGCGAAGTCGAGGGCGCCTCGTTCGAACAGCCATCCCGCGGGCGAGAACACCCAGTGGGCGACGGGCGAGTAGACGAGGATCGACCAGAGGCCGAGGAACCAAACCCACGCCGAGAATTTCATGCGATCCGCGATCGCACCCGTGATCAGCGCAGGCGTGATGATCGCGAACATGCCTTGGTAGGCCATGAACACGATCGGCGGGAACGTGAAGATCCCGAACCACGCGTCGTTGGCACCACCGACCGGGTAGGTGGTCGCGACATCCTTCAGACCGAAGAAGTCGAGATTCCCGATGAGCGGTGCGTCACCCCCGAACGCCAGCGTGTACCCGAGCACCGCCCACAGGACTGCGATGAGCCCGAGGGAGAAGAAGTTCTGCATCAGCATCGCCAGGATGTTCTTGCTCCTGACCATGCCCCCGTAGAACAGGGCTAGGCCTGGTGTCATGAACATCACCAGCGCGGCTGCCATGAGCATCCACGCGGTATCGCCCGCGTTTAATAAATCCGTGTTGAACGGCAAGTGCGTACCCCCTACTGCGACTAGGGGGAAGGCTCACAGCCGACTGTTTCGCAAAGATCGCCCGATTGTTACGGACGTGTGAACGAACTCTCGCGGATACCTGAAGCCCAGGTCAGCGGGTCGGTCATCCCTCGGATCGGTTGCGCGGCCCGGGCCGCATCGCGGCCGTCATGAGCTTGGCACCCGGGGGCCGCCAGTTGCGGGCCCGGCCGATCAGGCCTCGCAGGTCCTGGATCGGCTGCGGCGGCGCGAAGAAGTAGCCCTGGGCTTCGTCGCACCCGAGCGCGAGCAACTCCGCGAGTTGGCCCTCGGTCTCGACCCCTTCGGCGACGACCTGCAGGTCGAGCGCGTGGGCGAGACCGATGACCGCCGACACGATTGCGGCGTCGCCGGGATCGGTCCCGAGGCCGGCGACGAACGAACGGTCGATCTTCACCTGGTCGACTGGGAAACGCTTCAGGTAGCCGAGCGACGAGTAGCCGGTCCCGAAGTCGTCGATCGCGAGCCGTACACCGAGCGCACGCACGCGCTCGATGACCGTGATCACGCCTTCGGCGTCGTCCATCAGCACGCTCTCGGTGATCTCGAGGCAGAGGTTCTGCGCCTGCACACCCGTGCGGTCGATGATGCCGGCGAGCCGTTCCGCGAGGTCCGGCTGCGCGAGCTGGCGGGCCGACAGGTTCACCGAGACGACGAACGGGTGGTCGCTCTCCAATTGCCACCGCGCGGCTTCTCGGGCCGCGTGTTCGAGAACCCAGGTCCCGAGTTCGACGACGAGGCCGGTCTCCTCGGCCAGCGGCACGAATTCCCCGGGCGCGATGAGCCCTCGCTCCGGGTGCTGCCAGCGCACGAGCGCTTCTGCGCCGATCACTCGAGCGTGGGAAAGGGAGATCACGGGCTGGAAGAACACGAGCAGCTCGCCGCGCTCCAGCGCCCGGTGCAGCGCGTTCTCGGTCGCGTGCCGCGCGAGAGCCCGGGCGCGCATCGTGTCGTCGAATACTTCGACGCGGCCCCGGCCCGACTCCTTGGCGTGGTACATCGCCGCGTCGGCATCGCGCATGAGCTCCTCGGGTCGCTCCTCGCCGGTCGCGAGCGCGATACCGACGCTCACGCTCACGAACGTCTCGGACCCCCGCACGATGAAGGGCTGGGCGACCGCGGCGAGCAACCGGTGCGCGATCTCGATCGATCGGTTGCGCGACGACGCCATCGGCAGGTCTTCGCATAGGACCGTGAACTCGTCGCCGCCGAAGCGCGCCACCGTATCGCCCGGCCGGAGCACCGACTCCAGCCGGCGCGCGACGGCGATCAACAGTTCGTCGCCGGCATCATGACCCGCGCTGTCGTTGACGTTCTTGAAGCGGTCGAGGTCGAGGAACAAGACAGCGACCTCGCTGTGCGTGCGGCGGCATCGCGAGACCGCGAGCGTCAAGCGATCGAGGAACAACAGCCGGTTCGGCAACCCTGTGAGCGGGTCGTGCATCGATTGGTGCGCGAGTCGCTCCTCGAACGCCTTGCGCTCGATGGCGATAGACGCGAGGTGTGCGAGCATGAAGACGATCTGGTCGCGTTCGTCGTCGGGCAGGTCCGGTGTCCGGAGATACGCGTCGAGCGTGCCGAGGACCGCGTTCCCGTCGGTCGCGAAGATCGGCGTCGACCACGCGGCTCGTACCCCGTGCTGCCGAGCGAGGTCGCGGAACTCGACCCACACCGGGTCGGAGTCCACGTCGGCCACCGACACCATCTCCCGCCGATAGGCGGCCGTGCCGGGTGAACCGCTCGCGGGTCCGATGCGGAGGCCGTCGAACGCATCGCGCAGCGGTCCCGGCAGGCTCGGTGCTGCGAAGACGCGCAGCGTCATCCCGTCTTCGTCGAGGAGCGAGATTGCGCACATGACCTTCGGGAAGTGGACTTCGACCGTACGCACGATCGTCGCGAGCGTTTCGTCGAGCGGTTCGCCCCGGGCTACTTGCTCGAGGATCTCGGCCTGGTGCCCCGTGAGCGCCGCGGCACGGCGCTGATCGGTGACGTCGCGGCCCACCGACTGGAACTCGAACACCTCGCCGTTCTCGTCGACGAAGGCGCGGTCCGTCCACTGGTACCAGTGCGCGGTGCCGTCGGCCGCGTACTCCCACTCCTCGTTGGTCTGGACGTCGACGCCCGGACCGAACTTCGTGAGTCGGCTGACCCTCGGCGGGTGGCCGGAAGCGGGGAACAGATCGACGAGCCGAGTGCCGATCAGGCGCTCAGGCTCATGGCCGTAGAAGTCGGTGAACGCGCGATTCGCGAATGTGAGCGTCGTGTCGGGGAGATACCGGCAGACGAGCTCGGTTTGGTCGTCGACGACAGCGCGGTAGTGCGCCTCGCCCTCGCGTAGACGACGCTCGCTCGCGTGCAGCGCTTCCTCGCTGAGCTTGCGTTCGGTGATATCGCGAGAGTTCGTGACGATGCCCCCGACCGCCGGGTCGTCGAGCCGATTGACTGCGATCATCTCGAGCCAGCGCAGGGTGCCGTCAGGTCGCTTCACCCGCAGCGTGAACGTTTCGGTCGCGCCGGGACGGGCGCGCAACCGGGCGAACGCTTCGCCGGCGATCGTCGCGTCCTCGGAGAGCACGAGGTTGGCCGGCGGCGGCAACCCGACAATCGCGTCGGCGTCGCATTCGTTGAACTCCGCCGCCGACGGGCTCATGTACAGCACGTTGCCATCGGCGTCGATGACCGTGAGCAAGTCGCTCGAGTGCTGGACAAGCGAGCGGAACCGCTCTTCGCTCTCCTGCAGCGCACGCGCGGCGCGTTTCTGTTCCGTCACGTCGGCCGCGACCACGACCGCAGTGACGACCCGCCCGCCGGTCTCGCGCAGCGGCGCGATCGCGAGGTCGATGTCGACCGCCGTGTCATCGGCCCGCCGGACACGACCCTCGCAGCCCGTGACCGTCAGTCCGCTGAACGCTTGTTCCACCGCGGCGTCGAGCCGCAGATCGTCGGAGGTGAACGGCGTCGCGCCGCCAACAACCTCGTTTGCGGTCCAGCCGAACATGCGCTCGCACTCACGGTTCCAGACGTGCACGGTGCCACGGCGGTCGAGCGCGAAAATCGCAAGCGGCGACGACTGCACGATTGCCCGCAGAGCGGCTTCGCTCCGGCGTCGCGCAACCTCGGCTTCGCGCCGGTCGGTGACGTCGCGGATACTGAGCACGATCCCTTGCACGACGGGGTCGTCGAGCAGGTTCGTCGCGCTGCCCTCGAACCAGCGTTCTGTGTTGTCCTTGTGACGCAAGACGCCGTCGATCTTGGTGACCGCGCCTGCGGGAGCCGCGAGCGCCTGAGCGAGCAGTGGCGAATCGACGGCTTCGCTTGCGCCCATGCGAGCACCCATGAGCTCTTCCACCGAATAGCCGAGGTGCCGCTCAACGGACGGACTCACATACGTGACGCGCGCCTCGGCGTTCAAGACTGCGAGCAAGTCGGGTGAGGACTCGGCGATGAGCCGGAAGCGTTCTTCGCTCTTGCGTTCGTCGGTGATGTCCTCGATCGATCCGAGACATCCCGTGACGCGCCCGTCGTCACCTCGCATCGGAACCGCGCGCACGCGGGCCCATCGCTCGTCGACGCCATCACGAAGCATGCGGCACTCGACGTCGACCGATTCCTCGCGCTCGACGGCGGCACCGAGCGCGCGCTCGAGCCGTCCGCGGTCATCGGCATGGATGGCGTCGAGCCAGCCCTGGCCCAGGGCCTGCTCATGGCTCAGGCCGAGAAGTTCGAGCAGCGCGTCGTCGACGAAGACTGCGCCGAGTCCTCGCTCGGTGCGGAACACGCCGACGCTGACGATCGTCGTCTCTCCATCGCCCGCGCCGGGTGAGAACGAAGACTCGTCAGCGGGTACTGCCCGCAGGATGGCCATCACCCGCATCGAACCGTCGCCGACGGGCAGCGGCTCGAGTTGGACTTCGAGATCGATCCGCTCGCCGCGGGGTCCGCGTTGGACCATCTGTTCCCGCGTCGCCCGACCTCGCTCCGCCGCGAGCTTCAGACGTCGGGCGAGGGGTTGGGCGCGCACCGGCCACGCCTGCTCGCCGCCGGCGGGATCGGGCAGCGGCGCGTCGGGCGTGAGTCCGAGCAGCGTGCGTGCTCCCTCATTGACGGCTTCGAGCGTGACCGCCCCGGCCTCGACCCGTGCGAGCAGCACACCGTCGAGCGAGTTGTGCAACCCGTCGCGCACAGCGCTCGCCGCGTCGGTGCGCTCATTCGGGCGCTGTGCGCTCATTCATTGCCCCCGGGTGTTCTCGCGTTCACGCCGCCCGCCAAATTCTGGCCCGTCCGTACGGTGTCACAAGCCAGGGGCGCATTTCCCACAGCTTTTCCACACAGTGCTCCGACGTCGCGCCTGCCCGAAAACGTCATGATTCGGACGAAGACGGGCGAGCCGCGCGGGCGCGCAACGTCTGTGTTTTCCCCAGGCCCCAGACGAGCAGCATCGGGCCGAGATCGTCTTCGCCGAGTTCGGCCAGCGACTCGAGCACGATTCCGTACACGTCGTCCGGAAAGATCCGCGCCGCGTGCGCGTCCCGCTCGACCTCGGGGATGCCGGCGGCCGCGAGTACCGCCGTCGCTTCGCGCCGCAGGGAGCGCACAATCGCGAGCGGGGTCGATCGCTGCTCAGCCGGGTCGGACGCGAACAGCTCTCGCAACTCACCGGCGACGCGCGCGGCGGCCGCCTGACCGGCGGCCGCGGCCTGGGCAATCACCTCGGCCCGGGCTTCGGCCGCAAGCCGACCCCACGCGTCGACGACGCGTGTCACCGCGCCGACGACCCACACGGCACCAAACCGCTCGACGCCGGCGACGATCGCCGCGCCTGCCACGTCCATCCGCACGCGGCCGCGCGCCTCGTCCAGACCGATCTCGGGCTCGGCGGGCATGAGCCATGCTCGCGCGCAAGTGCTCGACCCGCGCGCCTCAGCCTTCGAGGACGTCGCCTTCCATCCGGTTCACTGTGCAGCCCGCGGCTTCCAGGTAGGCGATGGCCGCGTTGCACGCGTCGTGCTCCCCGGCCAGCTCGAGAATGATCCAACCCGAGTGATCCTCGACGTTGGCCCGCCGGATGTTGGGCACGACGTCGAAGCGTTTCACGACCTCGTAGACGAGGGGTCGGTCGACGAGCGACTCCGGGAACGAAACGAACAGGCGGAGTGCGTCGTGGTGCGTCACCGCGAGATCCCGACCCGCGCGCAGACCTCGGACGGTGGGAGCACCAAGCCGGTGAAAAACGGCCCGAACTCGCCGTAACGGGCCGACACCGGATCGAAGCGCATCTCGGCCACGATGTCTTTGAGCGCGACCGGATCGTCGGCGAGCAGTGTGACCCCCCACTCCCAGTCGTCGATGCCGGTTGCGCCCGTGATGAGCTGCAAGATGCGACCGGCGTAGGTGCGGCCGACGCGTGCGTGACCGGCCATCAACGCTTTGCGCTCCTCGAACGGAAGCACGTACCAATTGTCGGCGCCCGCGCGCCGCTTCGACATGGGGTAGAAGCCGAGCAGGCGCTTGGCGGGGAGCTGCGGGTGTAAGCGCTGCTCCTGGTAGTGCGTCATCCGCTCGCTCCACACTGCGATGCGTTCATCGAGCTCGGCCGGGGTGAGACCCTCCTCCTCGCGCGCGAGGCGGGCACGTTCGTCGTCGACGGTCGATGTGTATTCCGACAGTTCGGTGAGCGAGACGAACGAGTACTCGGGCATGAGCGGCGCGACGAGCAGTTCGTGCTGGAACGTCTGCAACCGCGTGAGGTCGGGGCCCAGTGCCATGAACCCGATGTCGGCCTTGTGGCCGAGCACGGCGCTGCACAGCACCTGGTGCCCATCGGCTTCGAGCGATGCAACCGCGTCGACGATCCGCTTCGTCGCACTCGGCTCGCGGTCGGCGCGCTCGCGATCGACGCGGTAGTAGAGGTGCAGGACACCCCAGCCGATCGACGGGTTCAACGGTTCCACGTCGCCGAGATTATGCGCCACCACGCGAACGGGGCGCCCGTGGGGGCGCCCCGTCGGCAGAACTGCTGGAGAGTGGGTGACTAGAAGTCGCCCATGCCCCCCATGTCGGGCATGCCGCCGCCGCCGGCCGCCGACTTCTCTTCGGGCTTGTCGGCGATGACCGCTTCGGTCGTGAGGAACAACGCCGCGATCGACGCCGCGTTCTGCAGCGCCGAGCGGGTGACCTTGGCCGCGTCGATGACGCCTGCCTTCACGAGGTCCTCGTACTCGCCAGTGGCCGCGTTCAGGCCGTTGGCGCCCTTGAGGTTCTTCACCTTCTCGACGATCACGCCACCCTCGAGGCCGGCGTTCACGGCGATCTGCTTCAGCGGCTCCTCGAGTGCACGAGCGACGATCTTGGCGCCGGTCGCTACGTCACCCTCGAGCGTGCCCGCGTGCTCGAGCACCTTGGTCTGCGCGCGCACGAGTGCGACTCCACCGCCGGCGACGACACCCTCTTCCACGGCCGCCTTGGTGGTCTGCACCGCGTCCTCGATGCGGTGCTTCTTCTCCTTGAGCTCCACCTCGGTGGCGGCGCCGACCTTGATGATCGCCACTCCACCCGACAGCTTCGCGAGGCGCTCCTGGAGCTTCTCGCGGTCGTAGTCGGAGTCGGTGTTGTCGATCTCGCCCTTGATCTGGGCGATGCGGCCCTGGACGTCGGCCTTCTTGCCGGCACCCTCGACGATGGTGGTCTCGTCCTTGGT
>JBEVDP010000135.1:0-4367 GCA_040513235.1 Acidimicrobiia bacterium
CGTTGAGGAGGACGCGACGGCAGATCGCGTACACACGGTCGAAGTGCCGCGCGAGCAGTATTTCGAGCGCGCCGCGGTCACCCTGCGCTGCAGCCGCGGCCAGTTCGCCGTCGGCCGCCTCGCTGCCGAAACGACCCTCGTCGCGCGTGCGCACCAGGCGGCAACGGTAACCGTGTTCGCAGGTGGGTTACGCGCGCGTGATCCACGCGCAACCGAGCACGCGGGGACCTGCATGGACGCCGACCACGGGGCCGACGTGACCCACGATGATTTCGGCATCGGCCAGCTTCGGCCGGAGTCGCTCCATGAACTCGTCGATATCTGGCGCACCGGCGTGCAGCACCGCGATGCTTTCCACGCCGTCGCTCGGTACGCGGTCGGTGATGAACTGAAGCGCCTTGCTGCGGGTGCGAACCTTGCCCGCCGGCTCCACCTCGCCGTCGGTCACCGTGATGATCGGCTTGATCGACAACATCGAGCCCAGCAGCGCCTGCGCGCCGCCGATGCGGCCTCCCTTGCGCAAGTACTCGAGCGTGTCGAGGGCCGCGAGCAGTGTCTGGCGGTCGCGGCGCGCCTCGAGCTCGTCGACGATCGCCGTCAGGTCGGCGCCATCGCGCGCACGTCGCGCCGCGTAAATAGCGAGCGTGCCGATGCCCATGGACGCGCTCTTGGAGTCGACGATCGAGACCGGGCACAACCCGTCGAGCGCCTTGGCCGCGACTTGGGCCGACTGCATGGTCGCCGACAACTTCGCCGACAGGTTCACGCAGACGATTCCGTCGGCGCCTTCGTCAGCCAAGCGGCGGAACGTTTCCTCGAACGCCCCGACCGACGGCGCCGCGGTTTCGGGCAGCACGCTCGACGTCTCGAGCCTGCGCCAGAATTCGGCCGTGCTCAACTCCTTACGATCGACGAATTCCTCTTCCCCGAAGCGGATCGTGAGCGGCACGACCTCGATCGCGAGTTCTTCGCACGTCTCGGGCGGCAGGTCCGACGCGCTGTCGGTGACGATGCGAACGGCCATGGGTCCTCCTTGGGCCGGGGCGGTCAAGATCCGATTCCCCGGCGCGTCCCATCGTTACACGTCTGCCGGCCGGGTGCCCCGCCCTCGTCCTGGAAGCGCGCGCCACAGGTCGCGGAGTTCCTCGGTTCCGAGGGCACGGAGGACTGCGAGATAGACGACGACTCCCGCGGCCCCGCCGACGATCACTGCGGTGGCCGCGGCCGTCGTCGAATCGCGGCTGATCGCGCCCGCGAGCAGAGCGGCGACGATTGCGAGCGCGATCGAGCCGACCGCGGCGCGGCCCGCCGTCGCGATGGCACCGCCGAGCACGTCGCCGACGCGGCGGTAGAGCAGCGCGAGCGCGACAACCGCCGCGAGGGTGTACGCGCCCGCGTAGGCAAGCGCGAGGCCTTGCACTCCGAACGCGGGGTAGAGCGCGACGGCGAGGACGATGTTGGCGCCGTTCTCGAACACGTTCACCAGGAACGGAGTGCGCGTGTCCTGCAGCGCGTAGAAGCCGCGCAACGTGAAGAGGTAGACCGAGAAACCGATCAACGCGGGGGCGAGTGCCTGAAGGACGTCGGCGGTGATCACCGCGTCGGCGGAATCGAACGCGCCGCGCACCAAGACCGCGACCGCCGGTTGCGCGAGTACCGCCAACCCGACCGCCGACGGGACGACCACCAACAACAAGTAGCGCAAGCCAAGCGAGAATTCGCGCCGCAGGCCCGCGTTGTCGCCCGCGGTGGCGTACCGCGCGAGCTCGGGTGTCACTGTCGTCATGATCGACACCGCGAACAACCCGTGCGGGAGTTGGAAGAAGATGAACGCGTATTGATACGCGGACACGTCGCCGGCGTCGCCGGTCGCGGCGAGCACGAGGACGAACAACAACGCGAGTTGGTTCGCGATCACGTAGCCGACTGTCCAGCCCGACAGACTGATGACTCGGCGCACGGCTTCGTGGCGCCAAGCGAAGACGGGGCGGAGAGCAGCGCCCGTGCGCGCGACCGCGGGAACGAGCACGAGCGCCATGGCCGCGATCCCGGCGGTGGTACCGAGGCCGAGCAACAGGAGCAGGCCTTGATCGTCACGGATGCGCGCGACGTCAACCCACCCTTCCTGGGGACCTTCGGCCAGACGCGCGAAGGCGAGCAGGACGCACACGACGACGACGTTGTTGAGGACGGGAGCGTACGCCGCGGCGGCGTAGCGGCGGCGCGCGTTCAGCACCGCGGCTGCCAATGCGGTGAACCCGTAGAAGAAGATCTGCGGCGCGAAGCAGCGGATGAGCAGCGTCATCACTTCGAGTTGCGCGTCGCGTTGGGCGCCGGACGCGTCGATCGAGTACAGGCGCGCCAAGAGTGGCGCGGTGAGCATCGCCAGCACAGTCAGCCCGGCGAGGACGACCAGCGTCACCGTGAAGACCGCCGATGTTGCACGATCGTCTCGGCGTTGCAGGTGATCGACGAAGACGGGCACGAGAGTTGCGGTGAGGACGCCGCCCACGACCAACTCGTACATGATGTTCGGAGTCGAGTTCGCGAGGTTGTAGCTGTCGGCCAGAGTCGCCTGACCGAGCGCGTACGCGAGGACGCCGACCCGAACCAATCCCGTGATGCGCGACAGCAGCGTGCCGAGCGCGACGACCGCACTCGCGCGTACGAGACGCGTTGCGGGTTCCGCGGGGGAGGTCGCGGGTTCGGTCATGCCCGGAGGCCGACGCTCACGCCGTCGCCGCGCGGCGCGCCCGCCGCGCGCGTCGGTAGTGATTGCCCCACCAGAGCGCGAGGAACAGGAGTGCGCCGGCGGTGAGCGCGGCGCCGATGCCGCTAAAGGCCGCAGAACGAACGGTGACGCTCGCCGGCGCGCCGATGATCGAGGCGCCATCGCCCGTGGTGAGCGTGACCGACATCGTGAACGTCCCCGACGCGCGCGCTTCGACGGCGAACGGGTGTGTGCTCGTACCAACTGGGAGTTCGACGGTTTGCTCGTTCCCGTTCGGGAACAGGAGCTTCTCGCTGTCCAATCGCACCCGTACGGTGACGGGTTTTCCCGAGAGGTTCTCGAAGCTCAGCGGCACGTCGGCGCGCCGGGCGGTCAGCGTGACGCGCCGTTCAGTCGTGAAGATGGTGGCGTCGAGCGCCTTGAGCGAGTCGTGGACGATGTCGAGATCGGCCTGCGCCTGAGCCGGCGTGTTCGCGCTGCTGAGCGCGAGGTCGAGCGCCCGCTCGCCGCGAGCAATCGCGGGGTCTTGCGCGCCGACGGTGCTGCGTAAGGCCGACAGTTCGTCGTTGGCGGTGCCGAATGCCGAGCCGGAGATCGGGAAGGGTTCCGGAGTGATCGGCGCGAGTTCGCGTACGACAGGCCCGGTCTCGCCGGTTGCCGCGGGTACCGACTCGAACAGCGTGTCGAGCGTGACCGCTGTGATCAACGGGTTGCCCTGCAAGCCGGTGATGAGCGCGCGGTGCGCGTCGAGGTCGGGATACCACCCGACCGGCGGCGCGAGCACGACGCCAGCTGGGGACATGCGTTCGAACGCCAACAGTGACATGGCGGCAAGCAGTCGTTGCGCGCGCAACGCGGGCGGCGCCGAGCCGCGCAGGAGAAGTTCGAAGCGCGGGCTCGTTGCCGCGGCCGGAACAGAGTCGCCGGCGAACGCGATCTCGAACGGACTCAGCGCGTCCTCTACATCCATGTCGACCACCGACGACGCGCGCAGCACGACGCGGTCGACGAGCAGGTTCCGCAGCCGCTCGAGCGTCGCGCTGTCGACAGGCTCGACGAACGCAGTGCGCGGATCCGGGGTGATGCCGAGGAGCGCGTCGAGCGTCTCGGAACCCGCGACACGTTGGCCGGCGAGTTCGCCACCGAGCCCGGCGTGTTCGAGCGAGGGGAGGTCGATCGGGACGTACGGCATCGGGAGCAACTGGGTTGCGGGTCGGGCGGCCGCGGTGCTGACGCGCTGCACCCCGGGCGCGAGCACCGGCTCCGACGCGGCGAGCGTTGTCCACCCTTCGAGCGTCTCCGGTCCGAGACGCAGACTCAGCGGCATGCCGTTGGCCGCGGCGAGGAGGGTCGCGACCGTGTCGAGGCGACCGCCCGGGATGAGTTCGGCGCGCGCGAGCGGATATGCGATGCCGTCGGCGTCGAGGACCGGCCCGGCGACGACGCTCCAGACCCAGGCCACGTTCACAGGCGCCGTGTCGGTCGCGGGCGCGGCGGGATCGGCGACGACCAGCCAGGTAACGAACGCCTCGATGACGTCTTCGCCCATGAGCGCGACTTCGAGCGGGTAAACACCGGGCGTGCGGATCGGGGCCGTCGGCAGCGTTGGCGAGCCGGTCAGGCCGAACGTGACGTT
>JBEVDP010000136.1:0-7686 GCA_040513235.1 Acidimicrobiia bacterium
GTCGAGCCCCAGCGCCCCTCGTGGACGCGCCGGCGGCGGGCCTGGCCGCCGATGACGAGCGCGGCGGCCTGGATCGACTCCTGGATCAGGCTGACCAACGCGTGGTTCGCGGCCGCAGACAGACCGGTCACGAGTGCCTGGTCCATCGTGGAGCGGGGCATGAGCGTCCGTTGGAACGTCAGGGGCGCGTTGGTGGCTGCATACAGGAGCCCGGCTTGATCGGCGCGCCCCGCCAGCGACTGGTGCCGGCCGTTTGCCATCGTCCTTCTCCTTCACTGAGACCGCCCGAGCCTCGCGCGTCGAGGTTCGAGTTGTCGCTCGCGGGAGCCGCGGCTACGACTCGTCCTCAGTGCCCCAGTCGATCCGGGCCGCGTCCGGGCGGTCGATCACGGTCGCGGCGCGGCCGTGGCCGAGGTTGTCCCAGCCCCAGGAGATGAACGCGTCAACCTTCTCGCGCACGCCACTGAGCAGCCACGCGTGTACACCGAGCCACGCCGCGAAACCGACGGGCCCGTGCAACTCATGGTGGTGCTTTCCGACTTCGGCGATGGCCGCGCCGCGACCGATCATGGCCATGATTCCCTTGTCGTGATAGTGGAACGCGGGCCGGGCTTGCCCCTCGACGTCGGCGAGGATGCTGTGCGCGGCAGCCGTGCCCGCTTGGAGGGCGACGGAACCGAGTTGCGGGAGCGCGTGGCCGTCGGCGCCGGGGATGTTGGCGACGTCGCCGATCGCGTAGACACCGGGCACGCCTTCGATCGAGAGATCGCGCTCGACTTCGAAGCGGCCGCCGCGGCCCTGGGGGAGCTGACACACGGACGCGAGTTGCGGTGCCTGTAATCCACCGGCCCACACGACCGTGTGGGTCAGGATCTCACTGCCGTCGCTCAACACGACCCGGTCTTCGAGGATCTCCTTTGCCGAGCACCCCATCCGCAACTCGACGCCCTTCCTCTGCAAGACCTTTGCCGCGTACGCGTGCGCCTCTTCCGAGAACGGCGCGAGGAGTGCGTGCCCGACGTCGACGATGTAGACGCGCGCAGCCCGTATCGCGAGATCGTGGAAGCGCTCGGGCATGACCTCGTTGACGAGATCGGCGAGCGCGCCCGCGGTTTCGACCCCGGTCGCGCCTCCGCCCACGATCACGAAGTTCAACGCGCCGCGTTCGACGAGCTCGGGTCGCGAGTCGGCGTCCTCGAAGACTTCGAACACGCGGGAGCGCAGCCGCTCGGCATCGTCGAGCGAGTAGAGCGGGAACGTGTGCTCCACCGCGCCCGCCGTGTTGAAGAAGTTGGGCTGCGATCCCATCGCGAGCACCAAGTAGTCGGCCGAGAAATCCAGGCCGTCGGTGGTGCGCACGGTGCGGTTAGCGACATCGACGTGCGCGACCTCGGCCTGCTTCACGTCGACCGTCTTGTGTTTGGCGAAGATCGCGCGCAACGGCCGCGCGATGTCGGCTGGGCCCAGCATGCCCGTGGCGACCTGATAGAGGAGCGGCTGGAACTGGTGATAGTTGTTCTTGTCGAGCAGGGTCACCGATATGCCGTGCTCCGCCAGCTTCTTCGCGCACGCGACGCCGGCGAAGCCGCCGCCGACGATCAGGGCCGTCGTTTCAGCATGCGTCTTTTTCGCCATCGCGTCAGTGTCGCTGTTCGTCGAGGGCGCGGTCGAGATCGACAGCAGCCGTGATGAGTGAGAGATGCGTGAAGGCTTGCGGGAAGTTGCCGAGCTGCTCGCCGGTCTGCCCGATCTCCTCGGCGAACAGGCCGAGGTGGTTGGCGTAGGTCAGCATTTTCTCGAAGACGAGACGAGCGTCTTCGAGCCGTCCCGTCCGGGTGAGCGCGTCGACATACCAGAAGGTGCACATCGAGAACGTGCCCTCGGAGCCCCGCAAACCGTCGGGCGACGCTTCGGGGTTGTACCGGTACACGAGGCTGTCGGACACGAGTTGCTGTTCGATCCCGGCGAGCGTGCCCAGCCATATTTCGTCAGTCGGCGCGAGGTAGTGCAGACGCGGTGCCGCGAGGATTGCGGCATCGAGCACGTCACTGCCGTAGTGCTGCACCAGCGCTTTCTGGCCTTCGTCCCAGCCTTGGGCGACGATCTGGGCGTCGATCGCATCGCGCGTCTCGGTCCAGCGTTCGAGCGGCGCCGGGTGCGAGCCCAGGGTCGCGATGCGGATCGCCCGATCGAGCGCGACCCAGCACATCATCCGGCCGTACACGAACGCTTGGCGTCCGCCGCGCACTTCCCACAGGCCCTCTTCGGGCTGGTCCCAGTTCTCGCACACCCAATCGACGATCGCGCGCAGGTCGTTCCAGCCGCGCTTTCCGATCACCTGCAGTTTGCGCTCGGCGTGGTAGACCGCGTCGAAGGCCTCGCCGTAAATGTCGAGTTGCAGTTGATCGGTCGCGCCGTTGCCGATGCGGACGGGGGCCGATCCGCGATAGCCCTCCCAGTGATCGAGCGTCGACTCCTCGAGGTCGGAGCTGCCGTCGACGCGATACATGATGCGGAGCGGGCCCGATGCGTCGGGCGCGCGGTTCTCGAAGCGCTCGCGCAGCCAGAGCAGGAACATGAGCGCGTCGTCGGTGAAGCCGAGGCGGTCGAGAGCTTGGACGGTCAACGAACCGTCGCGGATCCACGTGTACCGGTAGTCCCAGTTGCGCTCGCCGCCGACCTGCTCGGGCAGACCTGTCGTCGCGGCCGCGACCGGAGCGCCGGTCGGCGCGAACGTGAGCAGCTTGAGGGTGATGGCGGCGCGGTACACCATGTCGCGCCAGCGGCCGTGATACGTCGAGCCCGCGAGCCACTGGCGCCAAAAGCGCGCGGTCTCGCGGAACTCGGCGTCGAGCGCGTCCGCGTTCGGTGGGCGCGGGGTGACGCTCGGCCCCGATTCGAGAATGAACCCGGCGACGTCACCGGCGTTGAGCGTGATCGACCCACCGACGTCGTCGCCGCGTTGCTCGAGCGCGACGGGTGAGTGCAGGGTGAGCGCGCCGTGGTCGCTTTCGAAGACGGCGCCGTGTTCCGTCGTCTGCAGTTTGTGGGGCGCGCGCCCGTAGTCGAAGCGGGGTGCGACTTCGAAGCTGAAGGTCATCGTGCCGCGTGGAACGCGCAGCATCCTCACGATGGCGTGACGATCCGTCGCGATCGACGGCCGGTCGACCGGCATGAAGTCGCTGATCTCGCCGACGCCGTTTGACGACAGGAACCGGGTGATCAGGATCGCGGTGTCAGGGAAGTACAACTGCTTGGTGACGACGTCGTTCGCGGCCGGCGCGAGGCGGAATTGCCCGCCCTTGTCGCGATCGAGCAGCGATCCGAACACGCTCGGTGCGTCGAACCGGGGGCAGCAGAACCAGTCGATGGTTCCCTGGGTGTCGACCAGGGCGCAGGTTTGCTGGTCGCCGATCAAACCGTGGTCGGCGATCGGGGGGTAGTCGTCGGTCATGACGGCTCCTGACGACGGGCTGGGCGCCAATGGGCGCACCTCACCATTCCACCGCACCTCCCGGCCGGCCACATCATCCCGACGGGGGGATTGCAAACGGCGCCATTCCGCGTAGCGTCGAATCGGTGTCTCCGGGCCGCCTCCGCCCGGAGCGAGGAGGCCGAACATGACACTGCACGGGAAGGTCGCAATCGTGACGGGCGGCAACAGCGGGATCGGCAAGGCCGTGACGCTCGCGCTCGCCGAGCAGGGGGCGAATATCGCCATCGACTATGTGGCCAACGAGCAGGCTACCGAGGATCTCGAGCGCCAGGTTGCCGCGCTCGGTGACAAGGCGATCGGTGTCGACGCCGACGTCAGCAAAATCGCCGACCTCGAGATGCTCATCGAGCAAACGGTCAAGTCGTTCGGACGGCTCGACGTGATGGTGAACAACGCGGGCGTCGAGACGCGCACCTCGGTGCTCGACACCACCGAGGAGCAATACGAAAAAGTGATGGCGATCAACCTGAAGAGCGCGTTCTTCGGAACCCAAATCGCCGCCAAACAGATGATCGCCCAGGGCGGCGGCGGCGTGATCATCAACATCACGTCCGTACACGAAGACTGGCCGATGCCCGGCAACACTCCCTATTGCCTCTCGAAAGGCGGCATGCGGATGTTGACGCGTACGGCCGGCGTCGAGCTGGCCCCACACGGCATCCGTGTCGTCGGCCTCGGGCCCGGCGCGGTCGCGACGCCCATCAACAAGTCGACGATGGACAACCCCGAGCTCCTCAAGACGCTCGACAACGCGATCCCGCTCGGGCGCATGGCCCAACCGGAAGAGATCGGCAACGTCGTTGCGCTTCTTGCCGGCGATGCAGCGTCGTACGTCACCGCGACGACGGTGTTCGCCGACGGCGGCCTCATGCACTGCAGTCCCGGGCTCTAAGGCGGTTTCCCATGGCCGAGGACTACGACGTCATCATCATCGGATCCGGCGCCGGCGGCGGCACGCTCGCGCACACGCTGGCTCCGTCGGGGAAGCGCATCTTGCTGCTCGAGCGCGGCGACTTCCTGCCCCGCAGCATGGACAACTGGGATCCCGAGCCCGTGTTCATCGCCGGGAAGTACATCTCGCCCGATATCTGGCACGACGCCGACGGGAAACCGTTCCAACCCCAGGTGCACTACTTCGTCGGCGGCGCGACGAAGCTGTACGGCGCCGCGTTGTACCGCCTGCGTCCGCAAGACTTCGGCGAACTGAAGCACGTCGACGGCATCTCGCCGGCGTGGCCCCTCGACTACGACGACTTCGAGCCGTGGTATACCAAGGCCGAGTGGCTGTACCAAGTCCACGGCAACCACGGCGAGGACCCGACCGAGGGCCACTGGAGCAAGGAGTACCCGTGGCCGGCGGTGTCGCACGAGTCGCGCATCGCGGAAATCCACGCCGACTTGCAAAAGGCCGGCTATCACCCGTTCCACGCGCCGTGCGGCATCTTGCTCGACGAAGCCGAGCCGGCCCGGAGCACCTGTATTCGCTGCACGTGGTGCGACGGCTATCCGTGCTTGGTCCACGCCAAGTCCGATGCCGAGGTCATCGCCGTACGCCCGCTGCTCGGCCTTCCGAATGTCACGCTCCTCGTCAATGCCGAGGTGACGAAGCTCGAGACCGACGCGTCGGGCAGGCAGGTGACGAACGTCGTCGTCTCCCGCAACGGTGCCGATGAGAGCTACGACGCCGATATCGTCGTCGTCTCCGCCGGTGCGGCCAACACTGCCAAGCTGTTGCTCGCGTCAGCCAACGAAAAGCATCCCGCGGGCCTGGCGAACGGTTCCGACCAGGTCGGGCGCAACTACGTGTTCCACAACTGCAAGGCGGTCGTCGCGCTCGCCAAGGAGCCCAACGACACCGTCTTCCAGAAGACCCTCGGTCTGAACGACTTCTACTTCGGTGCCGACGACTACCAATGGCCGGTCGGCAACATCCAGATGATCGGGAAGTCGAACGCGGAAGCAATGAAGGGTGAGGAACCGAAGCTCACCAAGATCGCGCCGCATTGGTCGCTCGCCGAGACCGCGCGCCATGCGGTCGACTTCTGGTTGACGACCGAAGACCTGCCCAAACCCGAAAACCGCGTCACGCTCGACAGCAACGGAAGGGTAAGACTCGCGTACAAGGCCACAAATGACGAAGAAGCCGACCGGCTGCTGCACGAACTGCAGAAGGTGATGAACCACGTCGGCATGTCGGAGCACCATGTGTTGAGCAAGAACTTCTACATGCACATGGACATCGGGACGGCGGGCGTCGCGCACCAGGCGGGCACCGCTCGGTTCGGGACCGACCCCGCGACTTCAGTACTCGACGTGAATTGCAAGGCCCACGAACTCGACAACCTCTACGTCGTCGACACCAGCTTCTTCCCGAGCATCGGCGCGGTGAACCCGGCCCTGACCGCCATGGCGAACGCGATCCGCGTCGGCGAGCACCTCCTCGAGCGCACCGCGTAAGCGCCGCCATGGCCACGAAAGGTGACCTGGCGGTCGTCCGGGCGGCCGCGCTCGTCCAGGGGATCGCGCTCGTCACCTTCCCGGCCGCGAGCACGGTGTTCACGGATCCATCCGAGTACGACCTCTCGACGACTGCATACGGGACGATGTTCGTGCCGCAGGCGATCGCCGCAATTTCAGGATCGTTCCTGGGCGCGCGGTGGGCGAGCCACACGAGCACGCGCCGGGTCTATCTGTGCGGACTCGCAGCCAACCTCGTCTCGATGTCGCTGCTCGTCCTCAGTGCCATCGTGCACGACGAGCACGAGCTGGCCTACACGATCCTGCTGGTCGCAACGGCCAGCCTCGGCCTCGGGTTCGGATTCACGGTGCCCGCATTGAACACGTTTACTGCCGCGTTCTACCCGAGCAAGGTTGACGGATCGGTGCTCGTCCTCAACGCATTGCTCGGGTTGGGCACGGCCCTCGCGCCGGTGTTCGTCGCGATTTTCGTCGGTCTCGGATTCTGGTGGGGACTGCCAGTCGGCGTTGCCGCCGCGCTGGGCGTCATCCTCGTGGTGAGCACCCGCCTGCCGCTTCACGTCGCACCTGCGGCCGCCGCGAGCACCGAACGCCACGCGCTCCCGTCGCGCTTTTGGATCTTTGCCGCGTTCGCAGTGGGCTACGGGATCTGCGAGACGATGAACGGCAACTGGGCAACGCTCGACATGAAGGCGCTCGGCGCTTCCACCACGATGGCATCGCTCGCGCTCACTGCCTTCTGGGGCTCGGTAACGATCGGGCGCGTGTTGTTCGCTGCCATCCAGCAGTGGCTGCCAACGCGGCGTACGTATGTGTTGTTGCCGATCGTGCTCGCGGGCGCGTTCGTCGCCATTTCTCTGCTCCCCGATGACGAACCCGCGCTCGGCATCCTCGCGTTCGGTGTGGCGGGGCTCGGTTGTTCGGCCCTGTTGCCACTGACGATCAGCTTCGGTCAGGGCGAACTGGTGACGATGAGTGCATCGTTCGCGGGCGCCGCGATCGCGTTCTACCAGATCGGGTACGGCATCACGGCGTTCGGCGTCGGCCCGCTCGAAGACAGCGGCGTGGACCTCTCGACCCTGTTCGGGTTCGCCGCGCTCGTTGCCGCCGCGCTGGTCGTGCTCGCGCTCACGGTGGTGCGCGGCGTCAGTGCTTCGAGCGCTTCGGCTTCTTCTCGACGTTGACGCGGCCGCGGCCGAAGGCGTCGATGCGACCCCACCGACCGGGGATGTCAAGCAACTCGATGCGGCCGATGCCGCGGGGCAGGACGGGATCGACGACCAGATGGTCGCCGACCGGTTCCAACCCCAGCATCGTCCGCAGGAACAGCAACGGCGCGCCCGTCGACCACGCTTGCGGACTGCACGAGGTCGGGTACTGCACGGGATACTTCGTCTGCGAGCGCGGGTAGCCACCAAACGCCTCGGGGAGCCGGCCGTTGAACACCTCGGCCGCGTCGAGCACTCCCGCGGCGATGCGCGCTGCCTCCTCCTTGAACCCGTAGTTGCGCAAGCCCCACGCGATGAAGGAGTTGTCGAAGGGCCACACCGTCCCGACGTGGTAGCCGATCGGGTTGTACCGCCCTTCGCCCTCGGCGAGCGTACGCACGCCCCAGCCGCAGAAGAGCCGGTCGCTCATCAGGTGGCGCGCAACGGCCTTGGCCTTCGACTTGTCGACGATCCCGCTCCACAACAGGTGCCCGTTGTTCGACG
>JBEVDP010000137.1:0-5096 GCA_040513235.1 Acidimicrobiia bacterium
GAAGGCGCCGTCGAGGATCTCGTGGAGTTCGGCGAGGGTCATGCGCTCGTCGCTGATGTCGGTCGACTGGAATGCCGCGACCAATCCGCTGAACAGCACGGCGAGGACTTCGGGGTCACCGTCGCGCAGCTCACCGGCGTCCTGCCCGTCGCGGAAGAGCTTGGTCTGGAGGTTCATGGCCTCGGTGTAGTTCTCGACGACGGCCTGATCGGTCTTCGTGATGAGGTCGCCGAGGGTCGCCCCCGAGCCTCGTAGGTAGAGGCGACCGAAGTTGGTGTGCTCGCGGAAGAACTGCACCTGGTAGCCGGCGAGACGGTGCAGTGCCGCGCGCGGCGTTCCCGGCTCTGCGAGCACCGCCCGCATCCCGGCCATGAACTCGGCGCCGCGCCGCAGGTAGATCTGCACGAACACGTCGTCCTTGTCGGCGAAGAAGCTATAGACGCCGCCGACCGAGAACTCGGCGGCAGCCGCGATCTCTTTCACCGTCGCGTCGTGGAACCCCTTGCGCGCGAACACCGCCTCGGCCGCGTCGAGGATCTGCGCGCGGCTCAGCTCTTGGTGCTGCTGCCGCCGTTGTTCGCGCGGACTCAACTCACTCACGCAGTTGCCTGCTTGGCCATCTCGCCCAAGGTGATCCTGCGGGCGTTCGCGTAGCGGCCCTTGTCCATCGGCCGGATCTCTACGTCGTGACCGGCGACTTCGGCCCGCAACGCGCCGACCGTGCACTGCTCCTTCGGCCGGTGCTGGAACGGGTCGAAGCGATACCAGCGCATCGCGTTCTCGTAGGTGATCTTGTTCAGGTCGGCGTCGGGAACGTTGTACTTCTCGGCGACGCGCCACAACTCCTCGGGTGCGTTCGGCCACGACGAGTCGGAGTGCGGGTAGTCCTGTTCCCAGCACATGTTGTCGATGCCGATCTCGTCGCGCATTGCGATGCCGATGGGGTCGGCGATGAAGCACGTGAGGATGTGCTGGCGGAAGATGTCGGATGGCAGACGATCACCGAAGTCTTGGCCCGTCCACAGGTGGTGCATGTCGTACGTGCGGTCGAGCCGGTCGAGGAAGTACGGGATCCAGCCCGTCCCGCCCTCCGAGAGCGCGACACGAATGTCGGGGAACTCCTTGAAGACGCGCGACCACACGAGGTCGGCGGCCGCCATGCAAATGTTCATGGGTTGCAGCGTGATCATCACGTCCATCGGCGCGTCGGGCGCGGTGACCGCGAGCCTCCCCGACGAACCGAGGTGGATGTTGAGGATGGTTCCTTCCTCCACCAGCGCGCGCCACAGCGGGTCCCAGTGCGGGTCGTGGAAGCTCGGCTGATCGAGGGCGGCGGGGTTCTCCGTGAACGTGAGCGAGTGGCACCCCTTCTTGGCGACGCGTCGCACTTCCGCGGCGCACAGTTCCGGGTCCCAAAGCACCGGGAGCGCCATCGGGATGACGCGGCCGGGATAGGTGCCGGCCCACTCCTCGATGTGCCAGTCGTTGTACGCCTGCGTCACCGCGAGCGCGAGGTCTTTGTCTTCGGCGAGCGAGAACAGGCGGCCGGAGAACGCAGGAAACGACGGAAAGTTCATCGTCGCGAGCACGCCGCCGGCGCTCATGTCCTTGATCCGCTCGTGGATGTCGTAGCAACCGGGCCGGATCTCGTCGAACGCCGTCGGATTGACGCCGTACTCCTCCTTGGGCCGCCCCGCGACCGCGTTCAACCCGATGTTCGGGATGACAGCACCGTTGAACGTCCACACGTCGTTGCCGTCGTCGGTGTGCACGACCTTCGGGGCTTGGTCGGCGTACTTCGCCGGCATGCGCCCGTCGAACATCCGCGGCGGCTCGACGACGTGATCGTCGACGCTGATGAAGATCATGTCGTCGAGTTGCATTCCCCTCGACCCCCTCGTTCAGAAGAATGAAGCTGCGTTCAGAACCGTACCAGCGGTAGTCTGACGGCGCGCCGAGGACGCACCCGGTCCGCGGGAAGGGGCTGAGCCCCACCTCGAAGTCGAAGCAGTGAACCGATCTCTTTCTGCCCGTCCTGCGGACGCCGGGCACCTCGGAAGGAGATCGTGTTGGCTTCACTCAACCTCGAACAGGCCCGCCGCCAGGCCAAGGAACTGCTCGCGGCCGCACATGCCGGCGATCCGGCCGCACTCGCGCGGGTGCGACGCCCGCAACTCGCGGATGCGCAATACGCCGTCGCCAAGGAACTCGGTTTCGCGAGTTGGCCGCAACTCGTCGCGGCGCTGGGAGACGAACCGGTGTTCGCACCTGCGCACTACGACGACGTCGAGTGGGCTTCGATCGAGCGCGTCACGATCGTGCCGTTTCTCGATGACGGTCGCTTGGTGCTCCCGGAGGATTCGCTGATCCACGGGCGCGTCCGCGACGGCGAGCACGCCCTCGTCGACAGCGTGCTTCGCATCCCGATGGAACGTGCCGGGTACCGGCGTCAAGGGACACACGTGCTTGGAGTCAGCGACGTGCACGTCGCGTTCTGGGTCGACGGCGCGCGCTACCGCGGCACGCGCGGACACAGGCGCGACGCACAATGGTGGACGGGCACCGCGGCCGAAGGCGCCACGATCCTGCGCGAGCAGGGCAAGCCGAACTCGGCAGCCCTCGTCGAGATGGCCGACGACGCGCGCGTGAATCTGAGCGAGTCGCAGTACTCCGAAGACATGCAACGCGTCCTCGACGCGGCGTACCTCACTGCGGACACGCCTCAGGGCGGTTCTGGGTTCGGCGGTACTGCCGACGACTGGCGGCTCGCGCGGTCGGTGCTGTGCGACGCGATCGAACGCGACGGCACCTTCCTCGACGTGGGCTGCGCGAACGGTCTCCTGATGGAGACGATCGTCGAGTGGTGTGCCGGCAAGGGCGTCCGCGTCGAGCCGTACGGTGTCGACATCTCCGAAGGACTCGCGGCCCGTGCGCGCGCGCGGCTTCCACAATGGGCGGATCGCATCTGGGTCGGCAACGCGCGCACGTGGACGCCGCCCGACGGCATGCGCTTCGACGTCGTGCACACGCTGCTCGAGGTCGTTCCCGACGCGTGCCACGGCGACCTCGTCGCGCACTTGCTCGATGCGGCGGTCGCGCCGGGCGGACGGTTGTTGCTGAGCTGGTACAACCCGTCCGACGACCCCGAACACACGCCTGCGGCGCGCATCCGCGCGCTGGGCTACGCAGTCGGCGGCGAGACGAGTGTCCCCGACCGCCCCGGTCGCAGCGACGGAACCGCCAGCGCCTGGATCAACAAGCCGTAGCCCGCCCATGCGTCACTCCGCCGTACGGAGTACGGCTGAGTGACGCATCGGGTTACAACGGGAGTTCGAAGACGGTGAAGGTGGCGCCGCCGGGACTCGGTTCGGTGCCCACTTCGGTCGCGCCGAGCTTGCGGGCGACGCCGAGCGACGCGTCGTTGTCGGTGAGCACCTTGACGACGGCCGTGCGCGCGTCGAGCGTGTCTCGCGCGTACACGAGTGCGAGACGGGCGGCGCGGGTTGCGATTCCGCGCCGCCGGGCTTCGGGCCACACCGAATAGGAGAGGTTCACCCGCCCCGGCGCCAGCAGGCGCACTTCGACGTTGCCGACAAGTGCCCCCGTCGTCGCATCCCAAATGCCGAAGTTGCGGCACGACCCGTCGCCCGCCCACGACTCTTGCCAGAATCCGATCGCGTCCCGGACCCGCTCGATCGGGGCCGGACCGGGGAACTCGAATGCACGGATCTGTTCGATGTCTTCGCCGGCATTGTGAGCTTCGGCGTCGCTGACGATGAGCGGCCGGAGCACAATCCCGTCGCCGTGCAGTTCGACAGTCATGTCAGACGAGATCGGCGCGCAGCACCTGGGTGCGCGCGATTGCGCGTTCCCGCTCGGACGCAAGGCCAACGCGGCGTTCGTCGTGCATGTACGCGTCGAGAGCGGGTTCTGACGGGAACTCCAGGAGATGCACTTCGTAGGGCGCCTCGTCGTCGCGGTCGGCGATACGGGCGCGCGAGAGCAGCCGGCCCCCGTGATCGGCGAGGAGCGTGAGCCCGTTTTCCTCTTCCGCGACGAGCAACGACTCCGCGTCCGGATGCGGCCAGAGCAACACGCACAGCTGCACGAGACCAGCATGCACGAACTGTTCACGGGGCGTCCCGTCGGGCCCGTCGTGCGTGCGGCCGGTGGAGACGAAACCGAGCGCGGAATAGAGCTGCCGAGCGGCTTCGGCGTCCGGGTGCGGGTGCCCGGCCCCGAACGTGGTGACACGCACGGGCCCGTGCGCGGTCGTGAGCGTGTGCTGCACGAGGGCGCGGGCCGCACCGCGCCGGCGCGCGTCCGGAAACACGGCGAGCCAGCCGATCTCGTCGCCGGCCTCGGATCCGAACATCCCGCCGAGCATTTCGCCATCGGCGGTGGTCGCGACCAACGCGGTACCGCGATCGATGTTGCGGACGAGGATCTCGTTCCAGCGCGCGTCGTCGCCCATCGCCGCGCCGAAGAGCGCCTCGACCGACCGCGCCAGCGCGCGCCAGCCCTCGATGTCGGCCGGCGTCGCGACACGAACGGGCATGCCCCGATGGTGACACGGCTGTTAGATAGATGCGAAGATCACCCGATGGCCGGAGCCCTCGACGGATTGCGCGTGCTCGACCTCTCGTGGGGGATCGCCGGCGCGCTCGGCGTTCAGCTCCTCGCCGAGCAAGGCGCCGACGTCGTCAAGATCGAACCGCCCGGTGGCGACCCGTTCCGCGAGTACAGCGGCTTCGCCGTCTGGAACCGCTCGAAGCGCTCGGTGACCGTCGATCTGAAGCACGCTGCGGGCCTCGACGCCTTCCTGCAGCTGGCCGACGCTGCCGATGTGCTCGTCGAGACTTTCCGACCCGGGGTCACGGATCGGCTCGGCATCGGCTACGACACTGTGCACCGGCGTAACCCGCGCCTCGTCTACACGTCGTGTCCCGCGTACCCGGAGGGCCACCGCTACGCGCAACGACCCGGCTACGACGCGCTCGTGCAGGCGAGCAGCGGGCAGCAGTGGGAGCAACCAGGCTGGCGCCTCGGTCCGATCTTCCTCCCGGTGCCCCTGCCGAGCATGGCTGCGATGTTCC
>JBEVDP010000138.1:0-21791 GCA_040513235.1 Acidimicrobiia bacterium
CTGGCGGCGTGCCGCGCATGCCTCGCTATCGCACGGGTGATCCCGAGATCGACTCGCAGCTGGCAGAGCTGATCGCGCAGCTGGGCGACGACGTGCGCGACACGGACCTGCTCTTCGAGCTCATGGTTTCGACAGTGCGGCTCGCACGTGACCACGTGTCGCGCGGCGATCTCAAGATGGCGAACGCCGCGCTCAAGGAGATGCGCTACGCGTTCGCGGTGTTCGAGCCGTACCGCACGGCACGTAAGGCGGCGATCTTCGGATCCGCGCGCACCAAGCGCGACGACCCGTTGTACGACCAGACCGTGCGCCTCGCCCAACGGCTGTCCGAGGCCGAGTGGATGGTGATCACCGGTGCCGGGCCGGGAATCATGGAGGCCGGCATCGAGGGCGCCGGCGCGGCCAATTCGTTCGGGGTCAGCATCCGGCTTCCGTTCGAGGCGGCGACGTCGCAGTTCCTGGCCGACGATCCGAAGCTCGTGAACTTCCGGTACTTCTTCACCCGCAAGGTGACGTTCGTCAAGGAAGCGCACGCGTTCGTGCTCCTCCCCGGCGGGTTCGGCACGCTCGACGAGACGTTCGAACTCCTCACGCTCGTGCAAACCGGGAAATCGACCCCGGCGCCGATCGTGTTGCTCGACGTACCGGGCGGGACCTATTGGCAGACCTGGCTGCAGTTCGTGAGCGCAGAACTGCGCGACCTCGGCTACATCTCGCCCGTCGATCTCGACCTCGTGAAGATCACCGACGATGTCGACGCCGCGATCGACGAGGTGCTCACGTTCTACCGCAACTACCACTCGCTGCGTTTCGTCGAAGGCGATCTCGTATTACGGCTCCACCAGCTCCCCTCGCCCGCGGAGTTGGCGAAGCTCAACGAGGAGTTCGCCGACATCGTCACGCGCGGCGAGATCGAGGTGGTGGAGGCGAGCAAGGCCGAACGCGCTGACAACGACGTCCCTGAACTGGCGCGGCTACGAATGCGCTTCGATCGGCACGGCTACGCCCGGTTGCGGAATCTCATCAATCGTTTGAACGCCCTTGCGGGTGCGGCCGCGGCCGGCGACCACTCGGCCGACGGCTTCGAGATCGAGAACCCGATGCTCGTGCCCGGCGAAGCCGATCCCGCGAGTCCCTAGTCGCGGGATCGCTCGTCAGCTGGTGTGGTCGACAGCGCTTGGATGGCCTTGGCGACCGCGCGGCGCGCTTGGAGGAGGCGCTTCTCCTCGGCCTTCGCGGCCGCGCCCGCGTCGCTGTCGGGGTCGGCGGCGGCTTCCCGGAGCTGGTCGTACGCGAGGTCGCGGAGCTCCTCCTCGATGCTCGAGAGCCGCTCGGCGATGGCTTCGTACCGGTCACGCATCGAGTGCCTCCGCGAGCAGGTCGGCCGGGTGCCGGACGTCGAGTCCGGCTGCGCGCAGATGCAACATGCAGCCGGGATTGGCCGACGCGACGACCACTGACTGGGATTCGGCCGCGGCGCGCCGGATCGCGTCCACCTTGCGGGACCGAATTGCGCCCGACAATTCGCGCTGTTGCACGGCGTAGGCGCCGCCTGCACCGCAGCACAGTCCCTCGTCGTCGGTGTCGCGCAGTTCGTACGCGGGTGCGAGCGCCCGGCGGACGGCGGCGTGCGCCTTCTGCACGTGCCGCAGGTGACAAGGGTCCTGGACGACAACGACCCGTCCGGTGGGCACTACCTCGATCGGTCCGGCCCCGACGAGCCACTCCGAGAAGTCTCGGACACGGCCGGCGAACGCTTCCGACTCGGGTGTGTCGAGCAGGTGCCCGTAGTCCTTCAACGCCGCGCCGCAGCCGGCGCTGTTCACGACAACCGGCGCGGACCCGGGCATCGACTCGATGACGCGCCGGGCGAGCCGACGCGCGTCATCGACGCGGCCGGCGTGGACATGGAGCGCACCGCAACACGCGCCGCCCGGACCCGGACGAGCGACGCGGGTACCGGCGGCGCGCATGACGCGCGCCGTGGCGCGATGCGTGTCGCGCAGCCAGGCATCCATGACGCAACCCGTGAAGAGCCACGCGTCCGGTTCGCCCCCGCTGGGGACAGTGCCCCCGCTGGGGACGGTGCCCCCGATGGGGACGTCGAGAGGGCGCAACGCGGCGCGGGTCAAGCGCGGCACGCCGAACCGCCGCGGCACGAGCCGCAGCCGTTGCGCGACGAGCATCATCCATGTCAGCGCGCGCAGCACCGCCGGATACGGCAAGACCAACCGGTACGCGAACCATTCCGGGATGCGGCGCAGCCCCCGCGGCCGGCCGTGGTCTTCGAGCGCGGCGCGTGTCCCTTCCATCAAGTGCCCGAACGGCACCGATGACGGGCAGGCGGCCTCGCAGCCCCGGCATTGGACGCACTCGTCCATGGCGTGAAGGAACGCCACGTCGATCGGGGCCGCGCCGGACTCGACCGCGCGCATTGCCGCGATCCGGCCGCGCGGCGAGGCGATCTCGAGTCCGGTCACGCGGTACGTCGGGCAGTGCGGGAGGCACAACCCGCACGCGACGCACGCGACGAGTTCGTCGTCGTCGAGCCCGAGGGGGAGTCGGGAATTCACAGTGGCAGTCTGCCCGGCGAGAACTTGCCGGTGGGATCGAAGGCCGCCTTGATGCGCTGCATCACCGCGAGGTTCGGGAGCGGGCGGCCGAAGCCGTCGGCGCCGTCGTCGCCCGCTTCTCGCAGCATCCAGCCGCCCTGCGCGTGGGCGGCCTTGCGCGCCGCGACGAGCCCCGCGGTGTCGGGCGCGGCGACATGCACCGTGCCGACGCCGAGCTCGGCGAGCCAGGCGACGTCACGCAGGTCGACGGCGAGGGCGCGGATCGCGCCGGGCGCGACCGAGATGCGGCCGCGGCACGGGCCGTCAGGGAACGCCGGAGCCGCGGCGGGAGTCAACCCGGCCGCGGCGATGTCGTCGGCGGCGCCTTCGAGCAGCACATGGACACGATCGCCGGCCCACAGCATCGTCGACGCCCGGTACAGCGCGTGCGGCTCGTCGGTGACGAACCATTGCGCGTGCGGGGCGCGTGGGCGGCACCGCAACGTCACTTGGGAAAGAACGCCCAGCGTGCCGAACGATCCGGTGAACAGACGCGGGAGGTCGTAGCCGGTCACGTTCTTCACGGTCGGCCCACCGCCCTTGACCATCCGGCCGTCGGCCGTGACGACCCGCACTTCCAGCACCTGATCGCGTGTGGGTCCGTGCCGCAGGCGCCGCGCCCCCGACAGGCCGCACGCGATGATGCCGCCCACCGTCGCGTCGAGATTGCGTGGATCGAGCGGGCACTGCTGGCCGTGTTCCGCGAGCACGGCGTCGAGCTGGGCGAACGACGTTCCCGCGCCGACCGTGACCGTCATGTCGGCCGGTTCGTAGCGCACGATGCCCCCGGGCGCCCGCACGTCGGTTCCGATCGGGACGGGCCCGCCGACCTCCCACTGCGTCCGCGCGCCGGTGGCCACGACGGTCGTCGCGCCGGCGACAGCTTCCGTCAGATCCACGTGCCTGCCGGCGCGCGCGGCAGCTCACCGCACCGGCTGCCCTTCGGGAGCACCTTGAGCGGGTTGGCCGCGCCGTCGGGATCGAACGCGTCGCGCAACCGCGCTTGTGCGTCCAGGTCGTCGGCGCTGAACAGCAGCGGCATCAAGTCGCGCTTCTCGACGCCGACACCATGCTCGCCCGTGAGCACCCCGCCGGCCTCGATGCACGTGGTGAGGATCTCGGTCCCGGCGTGGCGCACGCGGTCCCACACGCCTGGTTCGCGTGCGTCGAACACGATCAGCGGGTGCAGGTTGCCGTCGCCCGCGTGGAAGACGTTCATCGTGATGAGCCCGTGGTCATCGGAGATCTCGTAGACCCGCCGCAGCACGTCGATGAGGCGGGTACGCGGCACGACGGCGTCGTGGAGGTAGTAGTCGGGCGCGACGCGTGCGATCGCCCCGAACGCCGACTTGCGGCCCTTCCACAGCAGGGCGCGCTCGGTATCGTCGGCCGCGATCCGGGTCGAGACCGCGCCGCACGCCCGCGCGATGGATTGCACCGCGTTCTGTTCGGCCGCGACGCCGGCGGGCGCGCCGTCGAGCTCGACGAGCAACACCGCTTCGGCGTCTCGCGGGTACCCCGCGCCGACGAAGTCTTCCACCGCACGCGTGATGCGGGCATCCATCATCTCGAGCGCCGCCGGCAACACACCCGCCGCGATGGTGCCGCTGACGGTCGCGGCCGCGGCGTCGACCGAGTCGAATGCGCACAGCATCGTCGCGATCGTCGGTGGGTTCGGCGTGAGTCGGACTGCGATGCGGGTCGCGATGCCCATCGTGCCTTCGGAGCCGACGAAGCAGCCCCGCAGGTCGAAGCCGGGCGCGTCGGGCTCGAGACCGCCGAGCGTTGTCACCTCGCCATCCGGCAGGACGACCTCGACGGCGAGGACGTGCGCGCTCGTGACGCCCGACGCGAGGCAGTGCGGGCCACCGGCATTCGTCCCGACGTTGCCGCCGATCGTGCAGGCGGCCTGCGACGAGGGGTCGGGCGCGTAGTGGAGGCCGTACTGATGCACCGCGCGCGAAAGATCCAGATTGAGCACGCCGGGTTCGACCCACGCGACCCGCGCCCCGGGATCGACATCGACGATCCGGTTCATCCGCGTCGTCACGATCACGACGGGATCGCCGAACGGCGTCGCGCCCCCCGCTAGGCCCGTCCCGCTCCCCCGGGCAACGAACGGAAGGCCATGACTGCGGGCAACACGCACGGCGCCCGCGACCTCGTCGGTGGAACGCGGCCAGCACACCGCCATTGCGTCACCTCGAGCAGCTCCCGCATCGCGGGCGTACAGCGCGAGCTCGAGCGGTTCGTTGCTCGCACGCATTCCGGCTACCGCGCGCAAATCGTGCAACAAGCGAGGAGAAGTCGCGATTGGCGCAGCCTAGTGAGGCTCGCGAGTTACCCTGACTCCTGACACCCCACCACTCGTCGGAGGAGCGTGATGGCGACTGCAGCCAGCCGGGAATGGATCACGATCCCGGTGCCGGGCAAGGACAAGGCGCAGTGGCAGATCGACGTGACCTTTCTCGCGTCGTCGTACCGTTGCATCTTCGGGCAAGGGTGCCAGGGCGTCCTCACCGAGCCCGCGCCCGAACTGGTGCAGGGCTGTTGCTCCTACGGTGCCCATGCGTCCGACAACAAGGACCGCAACCAGGTGGCCAAGCTCGCCAAGAAGCTCGGCAAGGACGAGTGGCAGTTCCGCACCGTCGGCATGAAGAAGGGCGTGTGGAAGAAGGTTGGCAAGGTCGAGTACCGCACCCGGCTCCACAAGGATGCCTGCGTGTTCCTCAACCGGACCGATTTCGCGGCCGGCCCCGGATGCGCATTGCACCTGCACGCGCTGAACACCGGAAAGCACTTCAGCGAGACCAAGCCGACGGTCTGCTGGCAGTTGCCCTTGCGCGCCGTCGAACGCGAGGAGGAGGACGAGTCGACCACGACCGTCCTGACTGAATTCGGCCGCGACGGTTGGGGTGAAGGCGGCGAGGAGTTCGCGTGGTGGTGCACCGAGGCCAAGGAAGCGTTCACGGGCGCTGAACCCGTGTACAAGTCGATGGAGGCCGAGTTACGGGCGATGCTCGGTGACGACGTGTACGAACAGGTCGTGAAGTACCTCGATAGCCGCCTCGCTTCCGGCGCGGCCCCGGTACCCCACCCGGCCGAGGTACCCGTCACCATGGGCCGCACTCGCCTCCGGAGGCCGTGACCGCGCCGACCCCGGCGCCGCGCGCCACCGTCGACGACCTCGCCGCCGAACAGCGCGCGCTGCAAACCGTCGTACGCGCCCTCGATCCCGACGGGTGGCTGCGGCCGACTCCCGCGCGCGGATGGGACGTGCGCGACGCGATCTCGCATCTCGCGGACACCGACGAGATGGCGATCGACACCATGCTCGGCGGAGCGGGGTCGCTCAACGCGGTCGGCGACCGTTCCGCGTCGGGCGCCGACACCACGTATCGGGGTGTGCTGCGCGGCCGGCGCCGGCCGGGAGCGGCCGTCCTCGAGTGGTACGAGCGCACCTCGGCGCGCGAGCGGGAGGTGATCGCGGGTCTCGACCCCGACACGCGCGTGCCGTGGGGCCTCGGAATGAAGCCGCCGTCGTTCATCGCGGCTCGGCTCATGGAGACGTGGGCGCACGGACTCGATGTCCGCGCCGCCATTGGCATCGAATCCGTCGACTCCGACCGGCTGGCCCATGTCGCCTGGCTCGCGACGCGTGCACTCCCCTACGCCTACGCGGTCGCCGGGTCGGAGCCGCCCGCCGCGCCACTACGCGTCGAGCTCACGCTGCCGTCGGGCGCCGTGTTCACCTATGGGCCCGACGACGCCGCCGATCGGATCACCGGGCCCGCGGGCGAGTACTGCCGCGTCTTCGTGCAACGACTGCGGCGCGCCGACGCGACGCAGTTGGACGCGACCGGGGACGCAGCCGAGCGCGCACTCGAAGTTGCGCGCGCATATCTCTGATATCGCGGGAGGCATCATGCCGCTGTATGCGTTCGAAGGCCTACGCCCCCAGGTGCATCCCGATGCGTTCGTCGCGCCGACGGCGACTCTCGTCGGCGACGTGATCGTAGAAGAGGGCGCGTCGATCTGGTACGGCGCGGTTGTGCGCGCCGACTACGCCCCGGTGATCATTCGCGCCGGCGCCAACGTGCAGGAAAACGCGGTCATCCACGGACCGCCCGGTCTCACCACCGATATCGGGGAAGGCGCGACTGTGGCGCACAACTGCGTCGTGCATGGCGCGACCCTCGAACGCGAGTGCCTGATCGCCAACGGGTCTGTCGTCCTCGATGGCGCGACGGTCGGTGCCCGCGCGCTCGTGGCCGCGGGTTCGGTCGTGGCGGCGGGCGCGACGATCCCGGGCGGGATGCTCGCGGCAGGTTCGCCCGCGGTCGTGAAGCGCCCGGTGTCGGGCACCCCGTCGGAGTTCTGGGTCAATACCAACCCCACCGCGTACGCCGAACTCGCCCAACGGCACAAGGTCGGTATCGATTACGCAGGCGATTGAGCCGCCGGCGCAGCCGCGGCAGGCGGGGTCCGCGAGGCGGCGCCGTATGGCTTTGGAGCCAACACGGACGGGGTACCGTCCCCTCATGCTGTTTCGCCGTCTGCTCCGTCTGAGCGTGCCCGCGCTCATCGCCTTCGCCTGGCGCAACCGCGACGAAGTGCTGGAGTGGACCGGCTTCGGGTTGCGCGCGATTCAGGCCGTACTGCCCGGTGGTGAGAGCTTCGACGACGTGAGGACCGAAGCCCGTCTGCGGTACGCGCTGGGCATGGACAAGCGCACCCGGCGGGCCGACGGACTGCACGTCGAGGTCTTCGACGGCATCGCGCTCCTGCACGGCGTGGTGCGGCCCGAGGTCTACGAAGTCGCACCCGAGATCGCGCAGGCGCTCCCGGGTGTGCGCATGGTCGACAACCGGCTGCGGGTGGCAGGTCGGCGCGGCTGGCGACGCAGCGCGAGCACCAGCACCGACGTCGACGTCACCCCCGCAAGCTGACGCCCGCGCCTCCGTCGACAATGAGCACTTCGCCGGTGAGCCACGACGCCGCGTCCGAGAGCAGGAACAGCGCGGCGCTCGCGATGTCGTCGGGAACGCCGAGTCGCCCGAGCGCGTGCGCCCGTGCCATTCCTTCTTCGTTGGGTTCCCACAGCGCCCGCGCCATGTCGGTCTTCACCAGCCCGGGCGCGACCGCGTTCACCCGAACCGTGGGGGCGAGCTCCTGCGCGAGTTGCCGGGTGAGGTGGATCAGCGCGGCTTTCGAAGTGTTGTAGGCACCGATGAACGGCCCCGGCCGCATACCGCCCACCGACACGACGTTCAAGACTGTGCCGCCGTGCTCGTGCATCCACGCGTGCCAGGCGGCGCGGGTGAAGCGCAGCGGACCGACGACATTGGCGTCGAGGATCTTCGAGACGGCACCGAGGTCGGCGTCCATCAGCGGCGCGAACGCAGGGTTGATCGCGGCGTTGTTCACGACCGCGTCGCAGCGGCCGAACTCGGCGAGCATCTGCGTGATCGCACGCTCGGGGAGTTCCGCATCGCCGACCGAGCCCTGGATCGTCGTGACCGGCGCGCCAAGGGCGCCGATGCCCGCCGCGGCCTCTTCGAGTTCGGCCGGTTTGCGGGCCAGCACCGCGATGCTCGCACCGGCGGCCGCGCACGCTTCGGCGATCGCCCGGCCGATACCGCGCGTACCCCCGGTGACGAGCACTGCTTTCCCGTCGAGCTGGAGCACGGCGCGAGGGTCGATCACAGATAGAGCCCCGACTGCCCCTCGGCACGCGCCGACGCGACTGCGTGCACGTCGCGTTCGCGCAAGATCACATACTCCTCGCCGCGGATCTCGACCTCGAAGCCGCTGTCGGGCGAGAACAGCACCAGGTCACTCTGCTCGATCGTACGGACGGTGGGGCCCGCGGCCACCACTTCGCCCCAGACGAGGCGCCGGTCCACGTTGGCCGTGGCCGGGATCAGGATGCCCGCCCTGGACTTGCGGTCCCCGGCTTCCTGCGACGGCGTGACGAGCAGCCGATCGGCCGTCATGCGGATGGCTTGCTTCTCGTCCTCGGGCACCGGAGCCATGCGAGCCCGAGACTAGGTCGCCGATTCCCGAGTGGCCGCTTCGGGGCTTGTAGCCTCCGCTTCGAATGGCGCGTCGATTTGGGATCCTCATCATGGCGGTCGCCCTGGCGACCATGGTGGCCGCGTGCGGCGGCGACGACGACGATGACGACGGTGGTGGCGGCGGCGGAGTCGTCGAGGTCACCAACGGCCAGGTCACAGTCGAAGCGCGCGACACCGTCTTCAACGTCGAGAGCATTCTCACCGCGCCGGGCGCGCTCGAGGTCACGCTCGTCGAGGAAGGCAACCTCGAGCACACGTTCGTCGTCGAGGGCGCCGACGGTGAGCGCCTCGACCCGAAGCTCGCGGTGAACGGCGATCCCGAAGACACGGGCTCGTTCGATCTCGCGGCCGGCGAGTACGAGTTCTATTGCGACATTCCCGGCCACCGCGGCCAGGGGATGGAGGGCACGATTACGGTCGAGTGACGTAGCCTCGAACCGTCACTCGCGACCCGCACCATGGCCCAACCCACCTTGCACCTCGACTCCTCCGATCGGTCCTGGACCGCGTCGGTCGGCGCGTATGTCCGCCTGACCAAGCCGCGGGTCGTCGAGTTGTTGTTGGTGACGGCCGTGCCGCCGATGTTCCTTGCCGAAGCGGGCGTGCCGCCGCTCGGCCTGGTGCTCGCCGTCGTCGTCGGTGGTGCGCTCGCGGCGGGCGGTGCGAACACGATCAACTGCTGGATCGAGCGCGACCGCGACCAACTGATGCGGCGCACGCACGGCCGGCCGCTCCCGATGGGCGAGATCGATCCGGCCCGCGCGCTCGGGTTCGGCATCGTCTTGAACATCATTGCGTTCGCGCTGCTCGCGACGACCGTGAACCTGCTTGCAGCGTGTCTCACGCTGTCTGCGACTCTGTTCTACGTGTTCGTGTACACGATCTGGCTGAAGCCCCGCACCGTGCAGAACATCGTGATCGGCGGTGCGGCGGGCGCGGTCCCCGTGCTCGTCGGCTGGGCGGCGATCGAAAACGACCTCGCCGCTCCGGCCTGGATCCTCTTCGCCGTCGTCTTCGCATGGACGCCGGCACATTTCTGGGCGCTCGCGCTCAAGTACCGCGACGACTACGCGGCGGCCGGCATTCCGATGATGCCGGTCGTACGCGGCACTGCGTTCACGGCCCGGCAGATCGCGGGCTACGCGATGATCACGGTCTCGCTCACCCTCGCGCTCGTCCTCACCGACACGGTCGGACTCCTGTATGCGCTCGTCGCGGCTGCGCTCGGCGCGGTGTTCGTCCTGCACGCGCTCGCGTTGCAGCGGGACCCGACTCCAAAGCGCGCGATCCGCTTCTTCGCGTTCTCGAACGTCTATTTGATGCTGGTGTTCGTCGCCGTTGCCGTCGACGCCCTCGTCTCCTGAGCCCCGGCGCCTCTCCCGCCGCGCGCTGATCATCCTGATCGTCGCCTGTGTGGGTATCCCACTCGCGCTGCTCGGCGTGATCCTCGTCGCGAACGACGACGGCGACGACGCGGCCGTCGATTCCAGCGTCGATCCCGGTGCCGACGTCGAGATCGGCGAGGCACTCCCCGACTTCACCCTCGCGGATCTCGAGGGCGTGCCGGTCTCGCTTTCGGATTTCCAGGGCCTACCGCTGGTGCTGACGTTCTTCGCGTCGTGGTGTCACCCGTGCGAGCAAGAGATGCCGTTGCTCGAGGAGGCCCATGGCGAGCGACCCGACGACTTCGATGTGCTCGCCGTGAGCTACGACGATCTCGAAGGTGACAGCCGGGCGTTCGTCGAGCGGCTCGGCGTCACCTATCCCGTCGCGCTCGACCTCGAGGACATCGTGAAGGACAGCTACGGCGTGCGCGGCATCCCCCAGACGTTTTTCGTCGACGCCGACGGCGTCCTGCAGGACCGCGTCTTCGGCATCACGTCCCGCGCCGCTCTCGACGACCCCCTGAACCAACTCCTCGCCGGCTGAGCCCCAGCTCAGGACGCATGGGCGGTTTCGTCATTCTTCCCAGCGGAAGCAGCGGGCTGCGGCGGCCGGGGCGGCGATGGCCCAGGCCGCCAGGACTACGAATTCGCCCCACGCGAATGCTTCGCCGGTGAGGACGGCGCGGACGGTCTCGGACAGCGCCGCCGCGGGGAGAAGGCGGGCGATTGTCTCGAGCGCCGCGGGCAGGCGGTCGAGCGGGTACGCCATCCCGCCGAGGAACAGCAGGCCGACGAACAATCCGTTGGCCGCCGCGAGCGTGGCTTCTGCCCGAAGGCGGCCCGCCATGAGGAGCCCGATGCCCGCGAAGGCGAGTGTGCCGAGTGCGAGGAGCCCCAGGGCGGGCAGCACGCCGCCCGTCCACTCCCAACCGAGCGCGGCGCCGACCGCGAACACCAGCGCGAACTGCACCGTTTCGATCGCGAGCACGGTGATGGTCTTGGCCGCGAGCAAGCCGCTTCGCGACAACGGGGTCGAACCCAACCGCTTCAGCACGCCGTACCGGCGCTCGAAGCCGGTCGCGATACCGAGCGCGACCATCGCGGTGGCCATGACCGACAGCGCGAGGACGCCCGGGAGGAGGAACTCGACGGGGTCGTCGAGTTCGGTGGCGACAGTGTCGACTTTGGCGAAGAACACGAGCACACCGAGCGGGATGACGAACGCGACGAGCAGGTTCTCGCCGCGCCGCAATTGGAGGGTCAACTCGGCGCGGGCTTGCGCGGTGACGGCGCTCGTTCTCACTCGGTCTCGGCCGTGAGTTGGAGGAACACGGTCTCGAGCGAGCGGCGACCGGTCTCGAGCGAGATGAGGATGATTTCGCGATCGCGCAGGAAGCACGCGAGGTCGGCAATGCGGGCGGGTGTCGGCGCCGTCGCCACCTCGTACGTTCCCGGGCGGATCTCCACGACCGTCGCCCCGAGCGCCTGACCCAGCGCCGCGCGATCGATGCCGGGCGCAGCGGTGAAGCGGATCTCGTCCGTTACCGCCGCCTGGGTGAGCGCGGCCGGAGTTCCGAGCGCCGCGAGCGCCCCGCCGGTGATGATCGCGACCCGGTCGCACAGCGACTCGGCCTCGTCCATCGCGTGGGTCGTGAGCAGGATCGTGGATCCCCGCGCCGCGAGATCGCGCACGATGTCCCAAGTGCGCGCCCGCGCGTGCGGGTCCATACCGGCAGTCGGTTCGTCGAGGAACACCACCTCGGGCCGGCCGACGAGCGCGCACGCCAGCGCCAATCGCTGCGCTTCACCGCCCGAAAGCCGCCGCACAGGGGTCCGGATCTTGTCGCGTAGCCCGACGAGCGCGAGCAACGCGTCCGGCGATTCGGGATCGTCGTAGTAGGCGGCGAACAACGCGAGCAGTTCGCGCGGCCGCAGGCCCGGATAGAGCCCGCCGCCCTGCAGCATCACGCCGATGCGCGGGCGCAGCTTCGCGCCGTCGCGCACGGGATCGAGGCCGAGCACGCGCCCCGTACCCGCGTCGGGCCGGCGGTAGCCCTCGAGCGTTTCGACGGTCGTGGTCGTCCCCGCCCCGTTCGGTCCCAATCGACCGAACACCTCGCCCTGTTCAACCGTGAAGGAAAGTCCGTCTACGGCGCGCGTCGCGCCGTATCGCTTCTCGAGCCCGTCGACGGCGATCGTCGCAGTCACTGCGTCAGCGATCGCGCCACGCGACGTAGATCGCGAGCTCACCGAGCAGGTCGCGGGCCGTTTCGGTGAGTGGCGCGGCGTCGAGGGCGACACGCGCGATGCCGACGAGCCGTTCGATTTCGCGCTCGACATCCTTGAGCGCGCCCGTGCGCACGAACAGGTCTTGCAGCGCCGCGATCTCGTCGGCTGCGAGATCGGGAGATCCGAGCCGCGCGAGCAACGCCCGGTCGGCGACGGCAGCATTCACACTGGCGAGGACGACGAGCGGCGTCACCTTGCCTTCCCGCAGGTCGTCGCCGACCGGCTTGCCCGTCACGTCGGAATCGCCGAACGCCCCGAGCACGTCGTCGCGCAACTGGAATGCCTCGCCCAGCGGAAGACCGACGGCGCTGAGTGCGGGGGCGAGTTCGTCGAGGCGGCCGGCGAGGGCCGCACCGAGGTGCAAGGGCCGCTCGACGGTGTATTTCGCCGACTTGTACGTCGCGATGCGCCGGGCCGCGTCGCGGTCGATGCTCGCCGTCGCGGTGGCGATGAGGTCGAGCGACTGCCCGACGCACAGCTCGATGCGCAACTGGTCGAACACGTCGAGCGCGGGGGCGGGGGCCGTCCGCATCAACAGGTCGGCGTACACGAACGCGAAGTCTCCGACGAGGATCGCCATGCCGTCGCCGAACCGGCGGGGTTCGCCGCGCCAGGCCGCGTCTGTGTGCCGGTCCGCGAAATGCGTGTGCACCGCGGCCGCGCCGCGGCGGCGGTCGGAGCCGTCCATGACGTCGTCATGCACGAGCGCGAACGTGTGGATGAATTCCAGCGCGGCTGACGCGTCGACGATGATGTCGGCGTCTTCGTCAGCCCCGGCTCCGATGTACGCGCAGTAGCAGAACGCGGGCCGCAATCGCTTGCCGCCCGCGACGATGATCGAACGCAGCGACGCGAGTGGCTCGGCGAGGTCGGCGTCGATCGCCGACCACCGCTCGACCTCGCCGTCGACGAGAGCGAGCATGCGGGCCTCGACCTGGTCCGCGACGCCGCTGAGCGCGGCGGGAAACGTCGCTTCGCGCCGGTCCATGGCGGGGACAGTAGCGACCACTCCCCCGCCGGCTCGCTTCGGGGCCTGGGTACCCTGCGGCGTGCCCGAGTTCCTGAGCGACGCGTGGATCGCCGCGCTCGACGCCGCCGCGGCGACCGCGGCACCGCCGCCTGGTATCGCGCCATTCGTTCTCGAGCAGGTGGTCACGGGTGTCACCGACCGCGGCGACGTCCGCTACCACCTCGTGTTCACCGACACCGGGGTGCGCGCGTGCCCCGGCCCGGCCGAGCAGGCCGACGTGTCGTTCACGACCGAGTACGCGACGGCGGTCGAGTTGGCCCGGGGCGAGACCAACGCGCAGCAGGCGCTCGCCGCGGGCCGGTTCCGCATCGGCGGGGATGTCGACGCCCTCGTCCGGCGCGCGGGCTCGCTGGCCACCCTCGACGACGCTTTCGCAGCCATTCGCGCCACGACGACGTACCGGTAGCCTCACGTGAATGGCATGGGGTGACGTGACGCCCGCCGAGCGACTGCGGTCGGTGACCCGGCGCTCGGTCGCCGACCACAACCTCGCGAGCGCGGCCGCCGATGCCCTCGCGGCCTTCGCGCCCGAGCCCGCGAGCCTCGTCGTCGCCTGCCGCCAGGTGCTCGCGCACCATCCCGCGCACGCGCCGCTGTGGTGGCTGTGCGCGCGTATCCTCGCCGCACCCGACCCGGCGGGCGCCGCGCGCGACGCTGCGCAATTGCTCGAGTCCGACCGCACCGCCGACCGCCTCGCGGCCGCGCTCCCGCTCCTCGAAGACGACGAGGTTGTCGCCGTTATCGGCTGGCCGCACGCGGTCGATGAAGCATTGGCGGAGCGCATCGACGTGGATGCGGTAGCCATTCGCGGCGAGGGAGTCGACACCGCGCGCGAGCTGCGCTACCGCGAGACCGAACGCTCGGTGCGCGTCGTCGAGCGGTGGGATGCGGCCCTCGCGCACGTTGCCCGTCTCCTCGTTCCCGCCGCGGCGATCGGACCGGCAACCGCGCTGGTGCCGGCGGGGACGAACGCGACGATCGAAGAGCTCGGGCGCGCGGTCCGCGAGGTGTGGTTGGTCGGCGGCGTCGGTCGGGTGCTGCCCGCTCGGCTCTACGACGCGGCGGTCGCGGCGACGGAGACACTCTACGACGAGACCTACGCGGACGTGGACGACGCCCGGCCGGAGCGCCTGTTCCTCGAGCGAGTCGACCGCGTCGCCGGACCGCGTGGCCTGGAATCGACGATCGATGCGGCCGCGCGCCCCGACTGCCCCGTCGTCCCCGAATTACTCAAACGTCGATGACGTCGGGATCGTCGGGTGGCCGATCGCGCGGGTCGTAGGGGCCGTTGATCGACGTGATCGTGACGATGCGGAGCCGCCGCTTGGTGAACCACCGCACCAGTGCGCGCGTCGGTGGGAACAGGACGAAGATGCCGATCGCGTCACTGATGAACCCGGGCAGGATCAGGAAGAAACCGCCCGCGAGGATCAAGGCGCCGTCGATGAGCTCGTCCGTCGGCATCCGCTTGGCGTCGATCTGTTGCCGCAAACGCGTGAGGACCTGCAAGCCCTCGAACTTGGCGAGCCAGATACCGACCAGCGAGATCAAGATCATGAGACCGATCGTGTTGAGCGCCCCGATGGCCTGACCGACCTGGATCATCACGTACAACTCGGCGACCACGTACGCGATGAACGCGATCAGGAGCAGGATCAGCATGGATCGATGCTACCCAGCCCGTCGCGCCGACTACTCGAGTGCGTATTCCCGTCCCGCCCGCGTTCCCACGTAGATGCGACCGTTCCACACCGCGGGCGTGGCTTCGATACAGCCGCCCAACTCGACTGCCCACAGCGGCCGCGGTTGCACCCGCGGGTCCGCGACGTCGAAGCCGTGCAACACGCCGGCGCAATCGCCCTGGATCCACACGTCGTCGACGACGACTGGTGACCCCATCAGGGGAGCCGGGAGGTCTACCTCCCACAGGACCGCGCCGGTGGCACGGTCGAGGCCGTACACCGTGCCCGGACGCGTCGGCCAGATCACGACGTCATCGAGCACGGCCGGCGTCGACCACGTGCCCGACTCGTTCGATCCTTCGTCATGTACCGACCACACGAGCGGGTTGTCGGGAACGCGCGGATCGAGCTTCAACAACTGCCCGACCTCACTCGAACGTGCGGTGCCGCGCTCGTGCTCGGCTCCGACGTACAAGAACCCGTCCGCGTCCACGACGACAGATGCGTCGGCGTCGTCGCCGAGCCAGTAGCGGAACGTGCGCGCCGGTTCGCCGGTCCCCGTGCGCACCGACGAGATGTCCCAGCCCTGTAACAGTCCGCCCGAATTTCCGAACCACGCGGTGTCGCCCGATACCGCGACCGACTGCTCGATCGAAACGTTGCGATCGCCGAGATCGCCGAGCAACTCGTCGTCCCACCCTGCCGCGTCAAATGTCACTTCCGGGTTCACGGTCACGAGTCCGTCGGGCCCGTACCCGCGGTTGAGCTTGACGATGTGGAAGCGACTGTTCTCGCCGCCTTCGATGAGGGAGTCGTTGAGCACGAGCGGGGAGCCGTCCCAGTCGTTGTTCCACAGCGTTGGGCCGACCTCGGTCGCGTTCAGCGCCCACAGTTCCGTCGGCTCGGGCCGGTCGATCGCGATCGCGCGCAGGAAATTGTCGCGCGAGCCGACATAGATGATCGGGTACCCGTCGGGATCGACCGTGACGGAACCCTTGATGATGTCGCCGGTCTCGAAGTCCGGAAGTATGCGCGCCCCGGTTTGACCGTCGACGAAGTGCACGTTGTGGTCGTAGGCGCCGAACACGACCCACGTGCGGCCGTCGCGCTCGAAGACCGCGGGTTGCCCCGTCCAACCGTTTCCGCACCACGTGCGCGTTTCTCCGCCCTCGCTCGACGGCCCGCACATTGCACCCTCGGGGAAGCTCCACTGCACCGCCGGCGTGGCCGACAGCGGGCCCGTGCCGTGGTAGCTGCGTGTCGGGTTCCCGCGGAACGTGAGCAAGCCGGTCACCGTGTCGCCCCACGCCCGGCCGAACGACGCGGGGTCGACGAGCACATCGGTGCGCAGGGCAACCGTGGTCGTGGTGAGCGCGGCAGTGGTCGGCGGATCGGTCGCGGCCGCGGCCGCGGCAGTGGACGAAGCGCTTCCGGCCGGGGCGACGTCACGCGCGGCGACAGACTCGCTGTCGTCGTTGTCGTCGGGATTACGGGTCACGAGAAGCGTCACACCCGCGATCACGAAACCCGCAAGCACGACGCCGATGATCACGCGCCGCCGACGAGCGCGCCGCTCTCTGCGTTTCGCGCGCGACACGTCGGGCACGCGCGCTGACGCTACCCTGCGCTCGCAACGAGGAGGTGGCATGCGCCGAGTGCGCCGGATCGTCGCCCAAATCGTCGTGGTGAGCGTCGGGATCGTCGCCGTCTCGAGCCTGTCGGGCTCGAGGCCGGCCGGCGCGGCGCCGGGCTTCTACGGATCGATGGGCGGCACGCGCATCAACCAACCCGTCGTGTCGATGGTCGGAACGGCGTCCGGTGCGGGCTACTACCTCTTCGCGCGCGACGGCGGCGTCTTCGCGTTCGGTGACGCGCCATTCCGCGGCTCGCTCGGGAGTATTCGTCTCAACGCGCCCATCGTCGACGGCGCGCTCAGCGCGAACGGCAACGGCTATTCGCTCGCCGCGAGCGACGGTGGTGTGTTCTCGTTCGGCACACCGTTCCACGGCTCACTCGGCGGGCTTCGGCTGGTGGCGCCGATCGCCGGGTTCGATGCCGCGGCCGACGGCAGCGGTTACGTCATGGTCGGTGCCGACGGCGGCGTGTTCGCCTTCGGCAGCGTCGCATTCCGCGGCTCAGCCGCGGGCCAGATCGGCTTCACGCGCGCCGTTGGCATCGCCCTACGGCCGCAGGGCGACGGCTACTGGGTCGCGCTCGCCGACGGGCGCGTCCTCGCGTTCGGCGGCGCGGCGACATTCGGGAATCTGTCGCGCATCGCCGCGCCGATCGTCGCCATCGAAGCCGCGCCCGATGGTGCCGGCTATCTGCTCATCGGTTCCGACGGCGGCGCGTTCGCCTTCGGGAGCGCGCCGTTCCACGGCTCCGCGGGTGGTGCGCGCCTCAACGCGCCCATGGTCGACGTCGCGCTGACCGGCGTCGCCGACGGCTACTGGATGCTCGGAGCCGACGGTGGCGTGTTCACGTTCCCGGGCGCGGAGTTCCCGGGCGCGGCGGTCCCGTCGACTGGGACGCCGAACCTGGCCGTCCAACCGGTTGCAACCGGCCTCACGATCCCGTGGGACCTCGGCTTCCTGCCCAACGGTGCGATGGTGTTCACCGAGCGGCCGGGGCGTATCCGCGCGCTCGTCGGCGGCCAGCTGCGGTTGCTTGCAAATGTGAGTCCGATCAATGCCACAGGAGAAGGCGGGCTCACGGGACTCGCGATCGACCCCGCGTTCGCGAGCAATGGGCGCATGTACACGTGCCACAACGCGTCGACGAGTGAGGTGCGAGTCACCGTGTGGACCGTCGACGCGTCCGTCACGGCCGCAACTCCCGTGGGCACGCTCGTCGGAGGGCTCCCGGCGATCTCCTCCGGCCGACACTCCGGGTGCCGGCCCCGCGTCGGGCCCGACGGGTTCCTGTGGGTCGGCACGGGCGACGCCGCGACGGGTACCAACCCGCAGAACGTCAACAGCCTCGGCGGCAAGGTGCTGCGCGTCGACCGGTTCAGCGGCGCGGCCGCGCCCGGCAACCCCGGCGGGCAACGGTGGTACACGCTCGGGCACCGCAACGTGCAAGGGCTCGCGTTCCGGCCGACGAGCGGCGTGCCCTACTCGGCGGAGCACGGCCCCGATCGCGACGACGAACTCAACCTGCTCACCGCCGGTGCGAACTACGGATGGGACCCGGTTCCCGGTTACAACGAGTCGGTGCCGATGACGCGCGCCGGTGCGACACCCGCGGTGTGGACGAGTGGTCCGTCGACGATCGCGACTTCGGGGATAACGTTCCTCGACGGCCCGCAGTGGCGCGATTGGAACGGTCGCATCGCCGTCGCGAATCTTGCCGGGCAACACTTGCGCATCCTGGAGTTGAACGCGCCGGGAACCGCGGTCGTGTCGGAGGCGGCAGTGCTGACGACATTCGGCCGCCTGCGTACGCCCGTCCAGGGCCCCGACGGCAGCCTGTACGTCACGACGTCGAACGGTGGGGGCGCCGATCAGATCCTGCGCGTCTCGCCGAGCTGAGTCGCGCCGTACACTCCGCGCATGTTCGACCTCGGGCCTCGCTCGAACGGCGAATATCTCCCCCGGCCGACGACACCAGTGGTGGCCGAAGCGGTGCGGCGGCTCCTCGCCCACGCCGACGCCACTGCGCCTCGGCTCGGCATGTCCCGCCGCCGTTTCCTGCACACGTTGTGCGGCGCGGCGACGATGCTCACGGTGCTCGCCGCGTGTGACAAGGAGTCGCGGCAGGCGACGCCCGGGTCCACGGGTGCCGCGACCGAGCCGGGAGGCACGTTCGCGGTCACGACGACCGCGACGACGGATCCGGACGCCGCGCTCGACGAGCTGACGGGCACAGAGTTCATCTTCGACGTGCAGACGCACCTGCTCGACTTCGACCTGCCCGACACGAGGGACATCGGGTTCGGGCAGGGGTTCCCGTATGCCCAATGCGGCGAAGGCGACTGGCGCGCGTGCTTCGGTGTCGACCACTGGCTCGAGGAGCTGTTCCTGCGCTCCGACACGACGATGGCCGTCATCTCGGCGGTCCCGATCCTCGCGACCCCGAATCCGTTGTCGATCGAGGTCATGCAAGCCGCGCGCGAAGCCGCCGCGCGCGTGTGTGGCGGTGAAGGTCGGGTGTTCCTCCACGGTCAGGTGAACCCGAACGTCGGCGACTTCGCGGCCGCGGCCGACGGCATGCGTCGCCTCGCGGCGGCGAACCCGATTGGCGCGTGGAAGGTCTACACGCACGTCCCGAACAACCGGGGCTGGTATCTCGACGACCACGACGGCGACGCGGTGCAGTGCGGCCAAGCGTTTCTCGACGTGGTGCGCGAGGTCGGCCCGCGCACGGTGTGCGTGCACAAGGGCCTCGGCGGCGGCAGCGCGCACTCCTCCCCGGTCGACATCGGCCCGGCCGCCGCTGCCAATCCCGACATCAACTTCGTTGCGTACCACTCGGGGTATGACAGCGACGCCGAAGGCCCGTTCACGCCCGAGTCGGCGGATGTCGGCGTGAACCGGCTGATCGCTTCGCTCGACGCGGCGGGCCTACCGCCCGGCGCCAACGTGTACGCGGAGCTCGGTTCGACGTGGTGGAACGTGATGCGCGACCCGACTCAGGCCGCGCACGTTCTCGGCAAGCTCATCACGCGGGTCGGTGAGGACCGCGTGCTGTGGGGCACCGACTCGATCTGGTACGGCTCGCCACAGGATCAGATCCAGGCGTTCCGTACCTTCGAGATCACCGACGCGTTCCAGGACGAGTTCGGCTACGCGGCCCTCACCGACGAAGTGAAGCGGAAGATCTTCGGCGCCAACGCGGCGCAGCTGTACGGCATCGAGCCCGTCACCTCGACGTGCACCGCGGATCCCGTTGCGCTCGAGGAGTACCGCGCCGCGCTCGCGCCGAAGATCTCCTACGGGCCCGAGTCGGTGGCCGAGGCTCGAGCAGTGATGCGCGCGCACGGCATGGCGTAGATCGTTACTGGAACGGCCCGCCGTCGACGCCGATGCGCTGGGCCGTGATGTAGGAGCCGCGCTCGGAGACCACGAAGCGCACCGCGTCGGCAACTTCCTCCGGTGTGCACACGTGGCCGAACGGCGATCCCGCGTCGATCGTGCGGATGTCTTCGACGCCCATCGCACCCTTGACGAGCCGCCGGCCCATCTCGGTGTCGACGAGTCCAGGCGCGACGACGTTCACGTGGATCCCGTTGCGCCGCTCCTCCTTGGCGAGTGTCCAGGCGAGCGCCTCGAGTGCGGACTTCGCCATGTTGTACGGCGCGGAGTTCCCGCCCATGTGCACCACGGCCGCGCTGGAGATCATCACGATGTCGCCCCGCGCTTGGTCCCGCATCGACGGCAGGACGAGCTTCGTCACCGCGAACGCGCCGAACGCGTGGGTGCGAAACACGCGCTCGATCTCGGCCGGATCGGTCTTGGCCACCGACTGACCCCGAGATGCGATCCCCGCGTTGTTCACGAGGATCCCGACCGAACCGAAGTCGGCGAGCACGCCGTCGACCATCGTCGCACACTGGTCGTAGTCGTCGATCGACGCCATGTACGGGCGCGCGTTACGGCCGAGCTGCTCGATCGCGGCGACCGTTTCCCTGGCGGCATCGTCATCGCGCCGGTAGTTGATCGCGACGTCGGCGCCATCAGCCGCGAGCCCGAGCGCAATCGCGCGGCCAATGCCCCGGCCGCCGCCGGTGACGAGCGCGACCCGTCCTTCCAGTCCCATGGCCTGTGCTCCTGCTCATTGGATCAATTTGGGGATCAGCTTTGGGGATCAGCTCGGGGATCATTCGTCCCGGAACGCGGGCGGTCGTTTCTCCGAGAAGGCGGCCATGGCCTCGACCAAATCGCCCGTGAAGCTCGAGAGCACCTGCGTGCGGTTCTCGAGGTCGATGCCGGCTTGCAGGCTCCCGATCTCCAGCTGGCTCCACATGACCTCCTTGGTCATGCGGACGCCGAACGGGCTGTTGCTGACGATGAGTTCCGCGGTCTCGAGTGCGGCGTCGACGACTGCGCCATCGGGCACGACGCGCGTGACGAGCCCGATGCGGTCGGCTTCGGTCGCGTCGATGAGGCGCCCGGTCAGGAGCAGTTCGAACGCGCGCGACGCGCCGATCAAGCGGGGCAGCATCCACGACACACCGATGTCGCAGCCCGAGAGCCCGACGCGGATGAACGCGACGTTGAAGCGCGCACTTGCCGCGGCAATGCGCACGTCACTCGCCAGGGCCAGCGCGAGCCCGCCACCTGACGCAGGCCCGTTGACCGCGGCGATGATCGGCTGCGGGATCGACCGCATCTTCGGCACCAGGCCCGCGATCATCTTCTGCACCGTCATGCCCGCCTGCGCGCGCCCCAAGCCCGCGGCGCTCGGCGGCGACGCGCCATCGGTGAGGTCGAGGCCGGCGCAGAACCCTCGGCCCGATCCGGTGAGCAGGATCACCCGGCAGCTGCGGTCGGCCGACACTTCGTCGAGCGCGTCGTAGAGACCGGCTACCAGCGCGTGATTCATCGCGTTGAGTCGCTCGGGCCGGTTCATGGTCAACTGCATGATGCCCGGCCGCACCGGTTCGATCACGACGGCGTTTGACACTCGATCCTCCTCGTTAGCCGGCGCGCCGCTGGGCGAGCTTGTCGACCCGCCGGGCCAAGCCTGACGATCCGAAGCGCTCGCACCATGCCGGG
>JBEVDP010000139.1:0-4060 GCA_040513235.1 Acidimicrobiia bacterium
GCACTGCGTAACTGATGGGCCGCGGCCACCCGGGCGCGTCGACCGGTTCGGTGTTGTCGTTCAGTGACTCGTCGGTCAGGCCGTCGATGACCGCCCGCACGGTGGCCATCCGGTCGCGGCGCAGCTCGAGCACTTGGTCGAGCGTTGGTCGTGCGTCGCGGTCGCGGGGCACACCCGGCGTGTCGGGCATCTCGTCCCACGGAAGGTCCAGCGGATCCCACGGCGACGGATCGCCGAGAATGACGCGCCGGAACCACGCGTCGGTCGCGAACACGAGGTGGCGCAGGGTCTCGATGAACGTCCACTCGCCGTCGACTGACGTATGGAGGAGCTCGGGTTCCAAACGGCGAGCCCGTTCGACAGTGTCACCCCAAAGCCGCTCGATGACGTCCCATGCCTCGCGGAAGCCGGCGGCATCAGTCGGGCGCATCTTGATTCGGTCGGGGTAACGCCGATCGAGCGCGGCCTCGACCAGCGGTCCGATGTCAACTCCGTTGACCGTCAGACTCCCGATAGCGCCGTAGATCTGGGCGCCGTCCAATTCGACACCGCGCATCCGAACGCCGCTCATGTCGATGCCGCGGAATCGGGCGTTGGTCAGGTCGACGGCATGGAACTCCGCGCGGCTCAGGTCCACGCGTTCGAACTGGGCATCGGCCAGGATCACACGCTCGAAGCGGGATCCGGTGAGATCGTCACGGGTGACGCGCATCATGGAACGACCGTACCCTCGGCGCGGCTGGACACCCAGCCCGCCATGCGACTCCGTTTTCCTAGGAGTGCCGGCCCCGAGCTACTAGCGTCCTGGCGCTGTGGAAGCCGCGGACGAGTCTGAAGACGAACCCGTCGTCTCCCCGTACGTCGACTTCACCCGCGACGAGTGGAGTCGTCTGCGGGCCTCGACGCCCCTGACCCTGACCGAAGCCGATCTCGAAGCGTTGCGAGGCGCCAACGAGCCGGTCGCGTTGACCGAAGTCGAAGAGGTGTACTTGCCGCTGTCGCGCCTGTTGAACCTCCGCTACGCGGCGCAGCGCGAACTGCACTCCGTCACCGGGACGTTCCTCGGCCAGCTGCATGCGCGCGTCCCGTTCGTGATCGGCCTCGCGGGCAGTGTCGCGGTCGGCAAGAGCACGATCTCGCGCATCCTGCAGGCATTGTTGTCGCGCTGGCCCGACCATCCGCGCGTCGATCTCGTCACCACCGACGGATTCCTGTTCCCGAACGCCACCCTCGAAGCGCGCGGCCTGATGAGCCGTAAGGGCTTTCCCGACAGCTTCGATGTGCGTGCACTGCTGCGCTTCCTCGCCGAGTTGAAGGCCGGGCAGAAGGTCGTGCGCGCCCCCGTCTACTCGCACGTCACCTACGACATTGTGCCCGACGCCGAGATCGTGCTCGACCGGCCCGACTTCGTGATCGTCGAGGGTCTCAACCTGCTCCAGGCGCCGGTGCGGCGCGGAAGGGTCGAACCGACGGTCGTTGTCTCCGACTTCTTCGACTTCACGATCTACGTCGACGCCGAGGAGGCGCACATCCGCTCGTGGTACCTCGACCGACTCGTGCACCTGCGCGAGACGGCACTGCGGGATCCGGAGTCGTACTTCCACTTCCTGACGCAGTACACCGAAGACGACACGCGTTCGTTCGGCCGTCAAGTCTGGGAGCAGGTGAACGCGGTGAACCTGCGCGAGAACATCGAACCGACGCGCGGGCGCGCGCACTTGCTGCTCGAGAAGGGCGACGACCACCAGGTGAAGCGGGTGCGGCTACGAAAGCTGTGACGGTTCCTCGGCGCGCACACCGCGCAGCCCGAACCACGCCAGCTCCGAGATCCACCGCGCCAGATCCTCGGCGTCGGTATCCGGCGAGTCGAATGCGTGCCGGCCGACCGACTCGGCCATCCCGACCAGCGCGTTCGCCAGCACCCGGCGATGTTCGTCGGAAGCGGGGATCTCGATGAGTTCGGAGACCACGTCGGCTGCGGCCTTCACCACGCCCTCGACGACCCGGGCGAACTCGGGATCGGTGCGGATCGACGCGCTGAACAGCAGCCGGAACCCGGCCCGGCTGTCGGAGACGTAGCGGAAGTAGGCGAGGAAGCCGGCCTCGACGCGTTCCCGGCCCGTCTCGACGCGGTTCGTCACAGCCGCGAGCGCGTCGAGGAGCTGGCGGCCGGTGTCTTCGAGCAGTTCGACGTACAACGCGCGCTTGCTCGGGAAGTGCTGGTAGAGCACGGGCTTGGTGACACCGGCGGCGTCGGCGATGTCGTCCATCGACGTCGCGTGGAAACCCGACGCCGCGAACACCTCACGGGCGACGTCGAGCAGTTGCTGGCGGCGTTGATCGGCGGGGAGTCGCATGCAGCGCGAGGCTATGCGCCCGCGACGCTGGACTTCAGCGGCATCACGTAGCGGTCGGTGTGGTCGAAGTTGCGGGCCCACAGGTCGTCGACCTGCCCGTGTTCGGCGTTGGTCAGCGGGAGATCGGCGGCCGCCGCGTACTCCCGGATGTCGGCGACGGTGAGCACCGACGGCAGCACCGTCGTAAACGCCGGGTTGGCGAGGATCGCCGCGATCGCGGCCTGACCGATCGTGCGTCCGGTCTCCGGCGCCCACAGGAACGACAGCGTCGCGGCCTTCTCGAAGTTGTCGAGCATGTTGTCGCGGTTGCGGTGCGACCGATGGTCCTTCGGGTCGAACACGGTGTCGGGCGTGACCTTGCCCGAGAGCGTGTCGGACGCGTGCGGTACACGCGCGATCAGCCCGACCGCGCCCGATGCCGCGTTCGGCCGGGCGGCGAACGTCAGGCCCGGTTCTTGTTCGAGCACGTTGAACACGGTTTGCAGCGAGGCGATCGGGCGATCGTCGATGGCACGGTTGCCCTCCTCGACCCAGCCGATCGCGGGCCCGAGCGCGACCCCGAGCTCCCGCACCTTGCCCTCTTTCTTGAGGTCGGCGAGCGTCGCCCAGAGCTCGTCGTCGAGGATGGGGTCGATACGCGTGTTGTGCAGCTGGTAGAGGTCGATGCACTCGACGCCGAGCCGGCGCAGCGAGTCTTCGCACTGCGCGCGCACCGACTCCGGCCGCCAGTCGTGCGGCCGTTCCGACTGACCCGGGAAACGTCGTTCGGCGGTGATGTCGTAGCCGACCTTGGTGGTGAGCACGATCTCGTCGTGGGAGGCGAGGACGTCGCGTAGGAACGTCTCACCTGCACCGTCGCTGCCGTAGACGGGCGCGGTGTCGATGAACGTGACCCCGGCATCCAGCGCGGCCGCGATGATTGCAGCCGGATCCTCGCTCTGACCCCACCAGTCGGACACCAGGGTCCAGGTGCCGAGGCCCACTTCCGAGACGACGAGATCGGTGTTTCCGAGCCGGCGATAGCGCATGCCCCGGATCGTACCGACTCGCTAGAACAAACGGCGTACCTGCGTGGCTCAGCGCGTCATACGCACGCGTCATACGCGCGCTCATCCACGCAGGTTGGTCAAGGGTTGGGTGCCGCGCCATCCACCCGAAGCCGACGTGATGTGACGCTCAGTGCCGGGCCGGGCCGGTGCCGTCTTCGCGGGCGGCGGCGCGCACGCCATAGCCGAACACGATGGGCAGCGGCAGTACGACGCACGCGGTGACGAGCCCACCGAGCAGGGCGACGACCGACCATGACGGGAAGTCGAGCGCGAGCCCCGCGAAGAACCCGACGATCGCGACGAGGAGTGCCGCGTAGCCGATTCGCTTTCCGATCGCGACGGCGTGCGCGATGCGCGCGCGGCGCACGAGGATCGGGTCGTCGTCTACCACGCTGTCCATCCGTGGGCGCGGAAGGCATCATCGATCGCGCGCGGGAGGTCGTCACACGCGAACGAGAGGCGAGCGCGGTGCAGGTTGATGTCGAAATATCGCTCGCGCACGGCCTCGGGCTCGCGCAGGAAGCGCGCAATGTTCTCCGGCGTGTCGGTGGAGAACACACGGACGCCGGTCGCGAGGATCTCGGCGAGCACCGGATAGGCGAAGGCCGCGAGCGGGCGGCGAGCTGCGATCGCCTCGATGATCGGATTGCCGAA
>JBEVDP010000140.1:0-7551 GCA_040513235.1 Acidimicrobiia bacterium
CTCCGCGCGTGCGAACGCCGCTGGCCGGTAACGAGCGAAGCGTTTACGATCCGCTGCGAGTCACGGTCGCCGGTCTTCTACGCTCGCATCCTTGCGGCGGACCGCTGGCGTGACCCGGAGGGGGCGATGAGGACCCTGACACGGATCGCGCTCGGTACTGCCCTGACGATCGCCGCGCTCGGCTCCGGCACGGCCGCGTACGCGGACGGAGCCGTCGTCGATCGCACAAAGTTACGGGACGAAGTCGTCGTCATCGACTTCACGAACCCGTGCACCGGACAGACCGATGAGATCACCCTTGTCCAGAGCGGCAAGTCGCAGATCGTCAACCGGCCGAACGACACCTTCAACGCCCTCGACAACTTCCACGGCACCTTCGAGTTCGAAGACGGCACGAGCGGCACGTTCGTCGCCGTGGACATCATCGCCGGCGGAGCGAACGGTGTGAGCACGACAGTTATCCGCGCGAGGGGAACAACACCGACTGGAGAACCGGTCCTGGTGTCGATCCTGATCCGCTTCACGCAGAACGGACAAGGCGACGTCGTCGTCGACTTCTTGAAGGGTTGCTGACTCAGGTCAACGAGACTGACCAACGCCGAGGCCGGAGACGGAACGGAGGCGCCCGCAGGCGCCTCCGTTCCGCGAGTTCGGAGGGCGCTCAAAGCACCTTGCGCATGTGCACGTCCTCGGGTTCGAGTTCGAACAGCTCGGCCAGCGGTTCCGCCATGGGCTGGAACCCGCGACCGAGGTAGAACCGCACGGTGTTCTCCGATGGCGTCGCCGAGACGACCATGTCGGAGTCGCCGGCGGTGCGGGCGATCTGCTCGAGCTGCTCGGACAGACGGCTGCCGATACCCGTCGCACGCGACGGTGCGCTGACGTGGAGGAATGCCAGCTGCGCGATCCTGGGCCGAAGGTGCGGCACGACGACACCGATGCCAACCAGCCGTCCGCCGGCGAACGCTCCGAGCGCGATCCCACCGGTGTCGACGTAGTGCTCGAGCGCGTGCACCTTGGCCTCGACGGAGTGTTCGCCGTGACCGTCCGGGTCCCAGGCCGACGCGCTCCAGTTGCCGTGCCGCGCGACGAGTTGGGTGCCGTGCTGGTCGTACTGCACGTCGATGCGCTCCCTACGGTCGATCTCGACGACGCGCGACAGCTCGGTCCGGCCCAAGCTTCGGAATTCAACGGCGGGTTCCACCGCCTCACGTTGGCACACGGACGCTTCATGTCGAGCGGGCGGTGGCCCGTGATCGCCGATCGGGCACCACCGTAGTTCAGAGTTAACGAATATAAGTAGGCTCGTATACTTGGGTGCGTGAGCGCCGCCACCTTGTTTGCAGCTCTCGGCGAGCCCACCCGCCTGGCGATCCTCGATGAGCTCGCCGACGGTGAGCGCACGGTGGGTGCCCTCGTCGCTCGCGCCGGCGTGAGCCAGCCCGCGGTTTCGCAGCACCTGAAGGTCTTGCGCGACGCCGACCTCGTACGGATGCGGCCCGACGCGCAGCGGCGCCTTTACAGCTTGGAGCCCGCGGGGTTTCGGTTGGTCGAGCAGTGGCTCGAGAGTCACCGCCGCGCGTGGGCTGACCGGCTCGACGCGCTCGAGCAGTACATGGACGACAACCCGGAGGAGACCTGACGATGACCGACCGGTTGGCGAAGATCACCCGCTGCTACACCATTCGCTACGACCGTCACTCGAAGCACTCGCCGAGTCGGTCGTGGGCGGCGATCACCCGTGCCGACGAGGTGAGCGCATGGATGGATTACCCCGCCAAGATCGACCTGCGCGTCGGGGGCGAGTGGCACGTCGACTTCGGCCGTACTGGCGATGGCGAACTGGTGGGCGTCATCGTCCGCGTCGAAACGGGGAAGGTCCTCACCTACGCGTGGGGCCTCTCGATGTGCGAGTGGACGATCACGCCGGCGAGCGAGGGGTGCGACTACACGTTCGTCCACGCCGGCCAGGCGTTTCGTGACATCGAGGACGAGGAAGGTCTCGTCGCCGGTTGGCACGAGTTCTTCGACCGCCTCGACCTTCACCTCGAAGGCATTCACATCAGCGAGTCCGAGCAGAAGGCTCGTTGGAACGCGCTCAAGCCGGCCTACAAGGAGATGCTCGACGCGGCCAAGGGCTGAGCACGCCGGTCGTTCAGCAATCGAGCTCTCCACGATCAATTTCTCGCGTTGCTGATGGAGTCTTGCTAAGTACCCGACAGCACAGGGCATTCGACGCCGAGGTCGGCCGCCAGCGCGCAGGCGTCGGCGTGCTTGGCCAACGAGAAGGCCGGATTGATCGCGAACGCGGTCGCGAGCTCCTGCGCGGCGCGGTCTGCCTGCCCGTTTGCCGCTAGCACGACGGCGGCCCGGTATCGGAACACCGCGTCCTGAGTTCCCAGGCGCAGCGAACGATCGACGTAGGGCAACGCGGCGGCGTCGTCGCCGGCCACGTGCAACGCCCAGGCGAGACCCGACGCCGTGAACACGTTCTCGGGTCGGGTGTCGTACGCGCGCTGCGCAAGCCGCACTGCCTCGGCGGCATTGCCGCGGTCGGCTTCGATGACTCCGAGCTCGAGGTCGACGTCGGCGCCCGCTGCGCGTTCCTCGGACGCGTTGTCGTCGAGGAACGTATCGAGTGCGGGTACGCCGGCCGTCGTTCCCTGGAAGAGGTAGAGGTCTCGCAAGAGGAGCGCGTTCTCGGCTGACGGTTCGTCGACCATCGCTTGTTCGAGTTGCGCGGTAGCTCGCGCGTATTCGCCGCGAGCGATGAGCACACGCGCCTCGCCGGCCGTCGCCCCGTTCGCGGTCGCGACGTACTGACGCGCGCGCTCGAAGGCGGAGGCCGCCTCGTTCGCGTTTCCGTGCGCGACCGCGAGCTTCCCGCGCAGGACCGCGACGTTGGCGAGGTCGAACTCGCTGCCGGCGCCGGCGGTTTCGGCAAGAGCAAACGCTTCTCGGGCACCGTTGATGTCGCCGTTCAGCTCGCGGAAATAGGACAGGCGCGAGTACGCGGCCAAGCCCGGTCGCAACGCGAGCAGCGCTTCGATCCGCTCGCCCGCGGCGGTGTAGTTGCCGAGTTCGATCTCGGCGTCGATCAGGATCGCCAGCGCGTTCGAGTCGAAGGGATCCGACTCGTGCGCGGCTAGCCCATGCACGCGCGCGGTCGCGAAGTCGTGGCGCGCGAGTCCGAGGTATCCGGCCGCGACGTCGTTCATGCGGTCTCCGGGCGCGAGGGCTCGCGACCGGCCGATGGCCGCCTCGGCGCGGTTGTACAACTCGAGCGGTTCGCCCGCGGCCACGCCTTGCACGTAGGTAGTCGCGAGGTTCTGCCACGCCCGCGCGTTGTCGGGCTGGTCGACGGTCATCTGTTCGAAGCGCGCAATCGCCTCCTGAGGCGTACGCGTGATCGCCGCGCTGACGGTGGTCGATCCCGTCGGCGAAGGAGTCGACACCCACCATCCGATAACAGCACCGGCCGCGATCGCGGCGAGTCCGATGACCGCGACCCGGCGCAGGAGGGGCCCGCGACGGGCCCCTCCGTTACCGGAGTCGCGAATGTCGTCGAGCGTGATTGACGTCATTCGCGAATCCTCGCTAGTCGGCCTCGTACCCCTGGTGGGGTGAGGCGAGGTACGGGAACGATTGCAAGAACGGCTTGTCGTTGGCGTCGACGCCATCGGTCAGCGCGTTGTTCGGGAACACGTTGAAGTCGGGCGTGAACGGCGTGCCGCCGGCGAGTGCCCGCAGCTCGATGTCGGTCACGTCGTCGATCAAGCGGCGTCCGTTCGGGAACCCGTCGTTCTGCCCGGCGAGGAGCCCGAGCCGGTCTTGGCTCGCGAACGGGGTCGGCGGCGTCATCGTGTTCAGGCGCAACATCTCCGACGCCTGCACCTTGGCGGGCTGGTTCAAGTCGGCGATACCGGTGAGGAAGATCGACGCGATGTCGTTGCGCGGTGCCGGCGGCACGTTGACACCCGGGTAGAGCACGGGGATGAGCCGCGCGAGTTCGGGGTCGGTGACGTTGGCTGCGAACTGCGCGTCGTCCTTCGGCCGGCTCGCGTTGAACCGGTCCTTCTGACCGAGCGGGATGACGACCTCGTTCACGAGGGGCATGCCGAGCCGTGACACCTGGACCCAGTTGCCACTGCTGAGAGGCGCCGACCCGTCGGCCCGGAGCACCTTCGTGCCGCGGCGGTAGGTGGCCGACCACACGCCGATGACCGGGTTCTTGTCGTCCCGCGTGAACCGCTCCCGCGGCGCTTGGATCGCGATGGTGTGCGTGTTGTAACCGGCGACACCGTCGACGCCCCCTTCGGCCGGCAGCGGGATCAAGTGTGCGGCGTTCAGCGGCCGCAGTCCGCCGAGGTCGAATATTGACCCGAGGTCGACGAAGAACGGGTCGTCGCGCGGACCGGCGAACACCTTGAACCCGTTGGGCAGCGTGTACGTCGCGGCGGCGGCGAGTGCGTCGTAGTTGGGTGTCGAGCGGGGCCCGATGTTCGCGGGCGCCACTTGCAGGTTCCGCGCGAGCACTTTCCCGCGGCCGTTCTTCCTGACCTCGGTCACCGAATACGACTGACGCACGTTGAGGTCGGGATCGTCGAGCGCCGTGACCTGGTTCGTGTTGTAGAGGAACGTGCCCGGGTTCACGATCTTCGTGGTGAACCGGAACTCGTACGCGATGTCTTCGACCGCGTCGCCGTCGTTGTCGATACGAATCGTGTAGAGCACGTCGTCACCGAACTTGTGGAAGTTCGGCCCGCCGTTGGGCTGTTCGAGTGGGATCCAGTTGGCAACGATGTTGACCTTGCCCGGTTCGTCCGGCGCGACGAATGCATACACATCCGTGTTGTCGGCGACGGGGTCTTCAGTGATCAGTGGTGCTTCCCGGTGGCTCGACGCGTCGGCAAACGTCATGCCGGCCGCGACAGCCACTCCAACGAGGCCGCCGAACGCGATCAAGCCGCGACGGCGATGTTTCGACACACGCATGTACTGCTCCTTGGTGGTGGAGCGCCGGGAAGTGCGCCGGAACGGGCCCGCGGTCACCGGCGCGTCGACCGCGGGCCCTATTCCAACTACGGACCGGCCGACGCCGAGTCGGCGACACCGATCACGATCCACTCGTCTCCGACAGGGGCCGTCACCACGTCGAGGTGAAGGGGCGCCTGCACGGTTACGACGCGGGCCCACACGGATGCTTCCGGCCCGAATGCGGCGAGCACCGGCTCGACGCCAAGCGCAGCATCGAGCGTGGCTGGGTCCGTCGCGCGGATCTCACCATCGGTCTCGCACAGCGCGGCGGCCCGTGCTTCCGCGGCGACGCCGAGCAACCCGCCGCTCCACTCGCGCGCCGCAACGTCCGTGCAAGCTTGACGATCGCGTGCCCACGCGACGACGGCGTCGCGCGCGCCCCGCTCGTCTGCATAGCGCGGCGTAAGCGTGCTGGCCGCGAACTGCACGCGCCAGCCGCCGGATTGGGCGATCGAGGACACGGCCGCGGTCGCGCGGCCCGGTGTCAAACCGACGACCTCGTCGAGTCCGGCGCGCAAGCTGAGATCGACGTTGACCTCAGCGCCCCCGGCCGTCTCCTCGACACCCGTGATCGCGTAGCCCGTGACCTCGGGGATGTCGCGGTGCGCCTGTTCCCACGCGGCGGGCGACCCATAGTGCTCTTGATCGTCACTGCTCAACTGGTTGAACGAAGCCGCGAAGTCGTCCCGCTGTTCCGCGGCGAAGAACGCATCAACGGCAGCTCGAGCCGTCGTTGCAACGGCTGCGGGATCGGGAGCGGTGCGCGCCACGTCCTCGGGTGCGGCGGCCACGTCCGGTGCGAGTTCCAGGCGCTCGACGCTGCGCCGTTCGTCGACGCGCAGCCCGTCGGACCCGTCGTCGCGCAGGATTGCGAATCCCGCGAGCCCGATCAGCAGGCCGAGGGCACCGACCGAAATGTCACGAGCGACCCGGGCAGCCTGCGAGTTTCTCGATTTCGTACCATCCACGGCCGGTTCTTCGGAGCAACCGACCCGCGCGGATCGAGGAATGTCGAAGTCGGGCCATTTTCCGCCGCGAGGCCGGTACAGCAGCTGGGCGCTCATCGCCTGACTGACAGCGCCCCAGGGTTCCTCACCGCGGTGACTGTGCGTAGATTCCTCGAGGTGGATGACTTCCTGCTGTTCGCCGGTTCCGCGAGTCAGAAGTTGGGTCGCTCTATTGCGGAGTACCTCGGTTGTGAGCTCGGAGCATCGGAAACGCTGCGGTTCTCTGAGGGCAACCTGTTCGTGCGTGTGCTCGAAAACGTACGAGGACGCGATGTCTTCCTCGTCCAGGGCACCGCATTTCCCGCCAACGACAACCTCGTCGAGCTGCTCTTCTGGATTGACGCGCTCAAACGTGCAAGCGCGTCGTCCGTTACCGCGGTCATCCCGTACTTCAGCTATGCCAAGGGCGACAAGAAAGACGAGCCGAGGGTCTCAATTCGAGCCCGGGTGTGCGCCGACGCCATCGAAGCCGCGGGCGCAGACCGCGTGGTCACGCTCGACCTCCACGCCCCTCAGGTTCAAGGCTTCTTCAGGATTCCCGTCGACGACCTCTACGCGCTTCCGGTGCTGTGCGACGCGATCTCGTCCACGGGACTCAACGACCTTGTCGTCGTCGCTCCGGACGCCGGCTTCGCGAAGAAGGCACGCGAATGGGCCAACCGGCTCCAGGCTCCGACGGCGATCGCCGACAAGCGGCGCGTCGATCACACGGAGTCCGCCGAAGTCGTCGAGCTGATCGGATCGGTCGAGGGCCGAACCGCGCTCATCGTCGACGACTTCACGATCTCAGCCGGCACGCTCACGGATGCGGCGCGCGTCGTCATCGAGCGGGGCGCGACGTCCGTGTACGGTGCCGTGAGCCATGGCTTGCTGGCCGGCGCCGCCAACGAGCGTCTTGACAGCAGCCCGATCAAACGGCTCTTCATCACCGCCAGTGTCGAGACTCAACCGAGCATGCTCTCGTCCAAGGTCGAGGTCGTCTCCGTTGCCGGACTGTTCGGTGAAGCGATCCGACGTATCGCTCACCGAGAGAGCATCTCGGTCCTTTTCGAATAAGACGCGGACAGCCCGTCGGTTGCGGCGTCGACATCGAAGGAGCGCGGTGCTTCGAGCAGGAATGCCACCTGAGCGACCGCGAACAGCTGCACGTCACCGACGCACGTATCGCCCGACGAGAACATCCGCGCTAGAACACGCGCATGCGGGATCTCGAACTGCCCATTCCCATCACGATCGACGACGTCGACGCGGCTTGGCTGACGGCGGCGGTCGGCGCACCGGTTGCATCGTTCACCGTCGAGCCGATCGGCGTCGGCGTGGGCCTCATGGGGCTGCTCTACCGGCTTGCAATCACCGGGGATGCCGGCGCCCCGGCGTCGGTGATCGCGAAGCTGCCGGTGCTGCTCGACGAAACCCGGCAAGTCGCGCTCGCGTATCGGTTCTACGAGAACGAGGTCGCCTTCTACCGGCAGCTTGCGCACGAGAGCCAAATCGGTACCGCGCACGC
>JBEVDP010000141.1:0-3938 GCA_040513235.1 Acidimicrobiia bacterium
GAACGTGACCCGAGGAGGGGCGATGATTCGTCGAAACGCGTGGTCGGCACCAGTGCGCAATCACGATTGGATTGCGGCGCGCATCGGCCGCGGCTGATCCATGGCCACCGCCCGACCGGCCGTGATGCCGGAGACGCGGCGAGCGACCAAGCTCGTTGAGCAGTACCGCGCGGTGCGTGCACACACCGAGAGCCTGGCCGCACCGCTCTCACCCGAAGACCAGACCATTCAGTCGATGCCCGACGTCAGCCCGACGAAGTGGCACCGGGCCCACACCACCTGGTTCTTCGAGACGTTCCTGTTACAGCCACACTGCGCGGGCTACCACCAGTTCCATCCGCAATTCGGCTACCTGTTCAACTCGTACTACGAGACAGTCGGGGCGCGGCATCCCCGGCCGCAGCGCGGGCTGCTTTCGCGCCCGAGCGTCGAGGAGATCGCGGCCTACCGCCGGCATGTCGACACCGCGATGGCCGCGTGGCTCGATGCCGGCGACCTTCCGTCGGCGTTGCATGACCTCGTCGTCCTCGGCCTGCATCACGAACAGCAGCATCAAGAACTGTTGCTCATGGACATCAAGCACGTGCTGTCGTGCAACCCGCTCGACCCCGCGTATGACCGCGCGCCCGTCGAGCTCGCACCCGTGATCCCGCAGCGGTGGATCGAGCACGACGGCGGCCTGCTCGAGATCGGCCACGCCGGCGACGAGTTCGCGTTCGACAACGAGCAACCACGTCACGCCGTGTACGTCCACCCGTTCTCGATCGCGTCGCGGCCGGTCACCAACGGGGAATGGCTCGCGTTTATCGCCGACGACGGGTACCGCCGCCCTGAGCTCTGGCTCTCCGACGCCTGGGCGACGGTGCAAGCCGAAGGTTGGGACGCACCGCTCTACTGGGAAGCAGGTCAGATGTTCACCCTCGCGGGCATGCAACCGATCGACGAGCACGCGCCCGTGTGTCATGTCAGCTACTACGAGGCCGACGCGTACGCGCGCTGGGCCGGCGCGCGCCTGCCGACCGAAGGGGAGTGGGAAGTCGCTGCGCTCGACGGCGTCGGCGCGGTGTGGGAGTGGACCGGCTCGGCCTACCTGCCCTATCCCGGCTTCCGGCCCGCGGCGGGCGCGGTCGGCGAGTACAACGGAAAGTTCATGGTGAACCAACACGTCCTGCGCGGTAGCTCGCGTGCGACACCACCGGGCCACGCGCGCCCGACGTATCGCAATTTCTTCCCGCCCGCAGCGCGGTGGGCATTCAGCGGCGTTCGGATCGCACAATGACTGCGCAGCTCACCGTCGATGTGCACCTGCCCGCCGACCACCGGCGCGTCGCGATGGCTCGTGACGCCGCCGCCGGGCTCATGACGACGCCGAAGTCGTTGCCGCCCATCTGGTTCTACGACCAGCGCGGCAGCGAACTCTTCGACGAGATCACCCGGCTGCCCGAGTATTACCTCACGCGGGCCGAGCGCGCGATCCTCACCGCCCACGCGGCCGACATCGTCGGCGCGGCCAAGCCGAGCACGTTGGTGGAGCTGGGTTCGGGCACGTCGGAAAAGACGCGACTCTTGCTGGACGCGATGGCCGCGGCGGGCACGCTCGAAAGGTTCGTGCCGCTCGACGTCAGCGAGGAGACGATCCGCGCCGCGGCGGCGGACATCACCGCCGCGTACGGCATCGAAGTCCATGCCGTCGTCGGCGACTTCCACTCGCACGTGGGTTCGATCCCACGCGATGGCCGCCGGCTGGTCGCGTTCCTCGGGAGCACGATCGGCAACCTCACGCCGGCGGAACGTCATCGGTTCTTCGTCGACCTCGACGCGAGCCTCGACTACGACGACGCGCTGCTGCTCGGCACCGATCTGGTGAAGGAACCGCAACGCCTCGTCGCGGCCTACGACGACGCGGCCGGCATCACCGCCGCGTTCAATCGCAACGTGCTCGCGGTGTTGAACCGCGAGCTCGGTGGCCACTTCGACCCGGACGCGTTCGCGCACGTGGCTCGCTGGAACGCCGACGAGCGACGGATCGAGATGTGGTTGCGGTCGCAGTACGACCAGATGGTCGCCATCGACGACCTCGGTCTCACCGTCGCGTTCGCGGCGGGGGAGGAGATGCTGACCGAGATCTCGGCCAAGTTCACGGCCGCTCAGGTGGCCGAAGAGCTGTGGGCCGGGGGGTTCGTGGTCGACGCGAGCTGGACCGATCCCAAAGGGGATTTCCTGCTCACCCTGGCGCATCCGTACTGTTGAGCGATGAGTTTCGGCGGGCTCGGGAGTCGAATTGGTCATGACACTTGACCTCGAACCCGCAACGAAGGTGATGGCTGAACTGGTCGCGCACGTCACCGACGACCAACTCAGCAATCCGACGCCATGTCCCGCGTACTCGCTCGGTGACCTGCTCGACCACGTCGGCGGACTGTCCCTCGCGTTCACCGCCGCGGCCACGAAAGAGACGGCGGCGCTCGCCGGTCAAGGTCCCTCGGGTGACGCGTCGCGCCTCGGAACCGACTGGCGCACCCGCATCCCGCGCGACCTCGCAGAGCTCGCAAACGCATGGCGGGATCCGAATGCATGGACCGGCATGACCCAAGCGGGTGGCATCGATTTGCCGGGTGAGGTCGCCGGCCTCGTCGCGCTCGACGAAATCGTGATCCACGGCTGGGACGTCGCTCGCGCAACTGGGCAGCCCTTCGATCCCGACCCAGCGCTGCTCGAAGCGGTGCACGGGTTCGTCGCCCAGTTCTCCGGTCCCGGCCAGGAGGAAGCGCGCGCCGGACTCTTCGGACCCGAAGTCGAGGTCGCACCAGATCGCCCGCTGCTCGACCGCGTCATCGGCATGACCGGACGCGATCCTGGCTGGGCGGCGGTCAGCCGATAGCGCTGCGACCGGCCAGCCACACGGCCGCGTCGGGCGGCAGCATCTCGGCCACGCGCGCCTGGTAGGCATCGAGTTCCGCGTCGGTCATTACGTCGCGCCACCGACCATTCGTCCCCTTGTAGAGGAACGACTCGGCGCCGCCGACGAAACGGCGTTCGAACGGTCCGATGTCGTCGGGGCGGGCCTTCATGCCCGCGAACGTGCAGCGCTCGACCATCCCGGGCAGCTTCGCCTCGTCGATCTCGATGGCGAGGAACGCGGCGACGCGACGCATCTCACCTTCGAGGTCGATGGTCATGTCGTCGTAGTGGACGAACAAGAGGTTCGGTTCGCCGCGCCGTTCCCAGAACGACGCGACGTGTTCCAGGAGCCCGGCGTTCTCGAGCCACCACGGGAAGAACGCGTGCTCGTCGTCGACGTTCGGCAGGCCACGCGAGCCGAGGTCGATGCCCTCCCGCGCGGCACTCATGGCGAGATCCGTCGTGACGTCTTGCCGCATGGTCCGCATGTGGTTGTACATCGACATGAAGACGTCGCGCCCGTCGCGGTTCACCGTGATGTACGACGCGTCCGGGAACCACGGGATTCCGTCGGCCGGCGTATGCGTCTTGAGCGCGCGCCGATGCGTCTGCGCGTCGAGGCGCTCGAGCAACACCTCGACCGGATCGAAGCGCGCGTCGAGCCACGGAGCCATCACCATCACCGGACCGGGCGCGCCGTCGGGGAACATCAGCGTGTTCACGATCGTCTGCATCCACGTCGTGCCGCACTTGGAAGGCGTGCACACGAAGACGTCGCCCGGTCGATGGACGAAGTGCTCCCAGCGCCGGTTGTCGGAAACGATCGTCCGGTACTCCCGCACGTGCGCAACGTATACCGCCCAGCGAACCTGCTGGATGAGCGCGCATATAGCGCGTGTCTTATCGCGGTGATCCACGCAGGTTCGTTCAGGATTCGCAGGTTTGGGTGGTCTCGGCCACGCAGTCGTCGCTGCCCTTGCCGCCGACAGCTGTATCCGACCCGAGGCCGCCCACGAGGACATCGCTCCCCTTGTCGC
>JBEVDP010000142.1:0-9991 GCA_040513235.1 Acidimicrobiia bacterium
GTGAACGGTCTGCGCGAGATGCTGGAGAAGCTGCGCCAGCGCCGCCGCGAACAGCTCGACCGCTACGACCTCGGCGGCGTCTACGAGGAGATCGCGCAGCGCCTCGACGAGATCGTCGACCAAGAGCGCGAAGGCATCGACCGCCGGGTCTCCGAAGCCCGGGAGTCCGGCGACCGCCGCCGCGAGGAGCTGCTCGAAGACCTCGGCCGCGAACGCCGGGCCCAGCTCGACCAGCTTCCGCCCGATCTCGCGGGCCGGGTGAGCGACCTCCAGCAGTACGACTGGATGGACGACGCCGCCCGGCAGCAGTTCGAGGAGTTGATGGAGGAGCTGAAGAAGCAACTCCTCGACTCGATGTTCAACCAGTTGCAGCAGGGTCTGTCGGAGATGTCACCCGAGCAGCTCCAGCGCATGAAGGACATGCTCGCCGAGCTCAACCACATGCTCGAACAGCGCGAGCGGGGAGAGGAACCCGACTTCGAAGGGTTCATGGAGCGCTTCGGCGATTTCTTCCCCGAGAACCCGCAGACGCTCGACGAGCTCCTCGAGCAGATGGCGCGCTCGATGGCGCAGATGCAACAGCTCATGAACTCGATGTCGCCCGAGCAGCGTCAGCAGTTGCAGGAGCTCGCGAACTCGTTGCTCGACGACATGGACCTGCGGTGGCAGGTCGATCAGCTCGGCCAGAACCTCCGCAACGCGTTCCCACAGATGGGCTGGGGTCAGCGCATGCCGTTCCGCGGCGATGAGCCGATGCCGCTCAACCAGATGAGCAGCGTGCTCGATCAGCTCGGCGACATCGACGCGCTCGAACACCTGTTGCGCAACGCGACCAATCCCGGGCAGCTCGCCGAAGTCGATCTCGACCAGGTGCGTGATCTGCTCGGCGACGATGCCGCGCGCTCACTCGACCAGTTGTCGAAACTCGCGCGCGAGCTCGAAGAAGCGGGCCTGATCGAACAGCGCGAAGGCCGGATGGAGCTGACGCCCAAGGGCATCCGCCGCATCGGCCAGCGCGCCCTCGGCGACCTCTTCAAGCGGCTGCTGCAGGACCGTTCGGGTCGCCACGAAATCGAGCGCTCGGGCGCGGGCCACGAACGCGCCGACGACCACAAGCCGTACGAGTTCGGCGACCCGTTCCACCTCGACGTCGGTCGCACGCTGCGCAATGCGATCACGCGCCAGGGCGCGGGCACGCCGGTGCGAATCCATCCCGACGACTTCGAGATCGAACGCACCGAGGAGATCACGCGCTCGGCCACGGTGTTGATGCTCGACGTCTCACTCTCGATGGAGATGCGCGGTCGTTTCCTCGCGGCCAAGAAGGTCGCGATGGCGTTGCACGCGTTGATCAGTTCGCAGTTTCCGCGCGACTACCTCGGCATGATCAGCTTCGGGCGTGTCGCTCGCGAAGTGAAGCCGGAGCGACTCCCCGAGGCAACGTGGGACTTCGAGTGGGGTACGAACATGCAGCACGCGATGACGCTGGCGCGGCGCATGCTCGCCAACCAGCCGGGCCGCAAGCAGATCATCATGATCACCGACGGCGAGCCGACCGCCCACATCGAGAACGGCGAACCGTTCTTCGACTACCCGCCGGCGCCGCGCACGATCGAGATGACGCTCCGCGAGGTACAGCGCTGCACCAAGGAGAACATCCGCATCAACACGTTCATGCTCGAGGACAACTACTACCTGCGCGAGTTCGTCGAGCGCATGATGCACATGAACCGGGGCCGGGCCTTCTTCACCACCCCCGAGACCCTCGGCGACTACGTCCTGGTCGACTTCATGGACCAGAAGCGCCAGCAGCGCCGCGCCGTCTGACCGAAGGTGCGCGGAACTTCCCGCGTTCCGCGGGAAGTTCCACGCAGGTATGGATTCGGGGCGCCGATTGACGAGGTGGCGGGCATGGAGGCACGCCACTTGGTCGACTCATGGAGGAGGACACGCGTGAATCTGCGCGTGGTCGTGGTGCAGCCCCGGGAGACGCTCGCGCGCGCCACCGCGCGCCACCTCGGCGCGGCCGGCTTCGAGCCCGTCCTCCTCGACTCCGATGCGGCGGTACAGGCCGCCGTGGCCGACCCGCCCGCGGCTGTCGTCGCTGACCTCACGCTCCCCGTTCTCGACGGTTGGTGCGTCCTCGCCGCGCTCGGCCACCGGACCGAACAGACGGTCGTGGCCTATGGGCGGCCCGACGACGCCCGCCGGGCCGCATCCCTCGGCGCAGCTACTACGGTCCACGACTGTGGCGACGTGGTGCGGGCGCTCGGCCAGTTGCTGCGGGAACCAGAACGCGTTTGAACGTGTTGACCTCCCTGAAAGGGAGACGAGGGCGCAACGCCCGAAGCGGAGCGGAGCCCGGAGTCGACCCATCGATACGGAGGAAAGATGACAACGACCCCGCGTGAGAACCTTCCGACCACCGACGACGAGTGGCGCGAGCGGCTCACACCCGAGCAGTTCGAGGTCGCTCGGAAGGCCGGGACGGAACGCGCGTTCACCGGCGAGTACTGGGACTGCCACGAGGACGGCACCTACACGTGCGTCTGCTGCGGCGCCCCGCTGTTCTCGTCGGAGACGAAGTTCGAGTCCGGCTCCGGCTGGCCGAGCTTCTGGCAGCCCATCGAGGGCGCACCCGTCGAGGAGCACAGCGACACCAGCTATGGCATGGTGCGCACCGAAGTGACATGCGAGGAGTGCGGTGCCCACCTCGGTCATGTGTTCCCCGATGGCCCCCGGCCCACCGGCCTCCGCTACTGCATCAACAGCGCGTCGCTCCGCCTCGAGGAGAACGACTCGGAGTAGCGGGTCGATCTCGGCTCAAGCGAGGAGTGACTCGTAGATCTCGGCGGTCTCGGCGTCGAACGCCACCAGCACGACGTCGAGATCGCCGCCGAACTCACGCAACGTCGTCACCGCGATCTCGGCTGCCGGTCGCTTCGGGAAACCGAAGATGCCCGTCGAGATTGCGGGGAAGGCGAGTCCCGTCGCGCCGACTTCGACGGCCACTTCGATCGATCGCCGGTAGCACGATGCCAGCAGCGCGGCTTCGCCGGCCCCGCCGCCGTGCCACACCGGACCGACCGCGTGCACGATCCAGCGAGCGGGCAGGCCGAACCCGGGCGTCACCTTGGCGGCGCCCGTGTCGCACCCGCCGAGCGCGGCGCACGCGGCGTCGAGCTCGGGCCCAGCCGCCGCGAAGATCGCGCCGCAGACACCCCCGCCCCGAACGAGGCTGGTATTGGCCGCGTTCACGATGGCGTCGATCCGAAGGGTCGTGATGTCGTCGGAGACGACGGTCAGGCCCATGCGCCGAGTGAAACACATTGCAAGAGGCGCCTTCATGCTCGGCGCCTCACTGCCACTCAGATCACTCTTCTGTGCGCCTAGCCCGAATCCGACCGCTCTGGGCGGTCTGACCCTCGCGCGGCGCGCTCGAACGCCACCTTTGTCTGGCGTCCCCCTTGCAAGGCGCGCAAACCCCGCGCCATGATGACACGGTTGTAATTCCATCGGCGGGATTTGCCCTGAAGGGCGACGACCGGAAGCGAGGGGGCTGCCGATGAGGGAGATGCTGATACAGCTCGAGGTCGATAACGGCGACCGGCGCTGGCAAGAGCGCGCCAACTGCCTCGGCGTCGATCCCGACCTGTTCTTCCCGGAGCGGGGCGCGTCCACCAAGGAGGCCAAGTCCGTGTGCCACGGCTGCGAAGTGCAGCCCGAGTGCCTGGAGTACGCGCTCCGGCACGGGGAGAAGTTCGGCATCTGGGGCGGGATGTCGGAACGGGAGCGGCGCCGCATCCGCCGGCAGCGGGCGCTCGCGCGCCGCGGCATCGCCAGCGCCTGACCCCAAAACCGATCGGTCAGGCCTCCGCAGCACGCGCGGCGCGGGCGAGCCGGGATTCGATCGTGACCTCGGTGTCGAGGCCACTCCACGCGAGGAAGTCGTCCGAGCAGCGGTCGAGTTCGGCGCGCGGCACCAGGCCGACGAGTTCCACTCGGGCGACGTCCGTGCTCTCCGCGCGCGCGAGTTCGCGCACATGCAGGCAGGCTTCCTGGATGCCGGTTTGCGGGAGGTCGGTGAGGTTCATCGACACCTGCGCCCGCTGTTCCGTTTCGAGGATGAACCCAAGGGCGCGCACGCCTGGCAGCCCGTCGTTGCGGGCCCGCACCGTGGCCGCGATCCGGCGCGCTACCTCGATGTCACGCGTCACCAACATGCAGTTGACGGCGACGAGCGGTGCTCGCGCTCCGACCGCGGTCGCGCCCAGCATCGGGTGCGGCTCGGCCGGACCGAAGTCGGGTGTCCGCCCCTTGAACGCATGCAAACGCGCGTGGGGCAGGTCGCGTCCCTTCGCGTCGGCGTCGTCGTAACAGAACACCGGAACCGCGAAAGTGTCTGCCCACCAGCGCGCGAATGCCCGGGCCGCGAGCGTGGCGATGTGGCGCTCGGCCGCGCTGCCGCCGAGCGCGACAAAGGGGACGACGTCGAGAGCCCCGAACCGCGGATGCACCCCTTCGTGGCCGGCGAGCGACACGTTGGCGGCCACGGCCCGGGCCAGGTGCCGGGCGGTCGTTTCGGCGTCGCGGGTCCCAGGACCGGCAATCGTGAACACCGATCGGTGGTGGTCGGCGTCGGCGTGCAGATCGAGCAAACCGGGCCCGCAGGCGGTCACGAGCGCGGCAAGCAGGTTGGGATCGCGGCCCTCCGACACGTTCGCGACGCACTCCAGCACCGCGCGAGCCTACGCCGACGCCCATTAGCTTCTGGGCGATGAAGCTCGGGTTCGCGCTGCCGCAGTACGACTACTCCGTCGCGGGCACCGATCGGCTCGAGTTCGCGACGATCGCCGCGTACGCGCGTGCTGCCGAGTCCGCGGGCTTCGACTCGGTCTGGCTCTCCGACCATCTCTTCCTCGACATCGCGAAGTACGGGGGGCCCGACACGCGCTACGCGTGCTACGAGCCCATCGCGACGCTCGGCGCGCTCGCGCGCGTCGTCGACCGAGTCCGGCTCGGCACGCTCGTGCTGTGCGAAGCGTTGCGGCCGGCGAGCGTGCTGGCGAAGGCGCTCGCGTCGCTCGACCGGATCAGCGCGGGGCGCGTCGACGTCGGGCTCGGCGCGGGCTGGTACGAACCCGACTACACCGCGATCGGCATGGAGATGCCCGCACCCGGAGTGCGCCTCGCGCGCTTGCGGGAGGCCGTCGACGTCGTCGCCGGCGTCATGGCCGGCGGCCCGTTCAGCTACGACGGGCGCTACCACCGCGCGAACGAAGCCGCGAGCCTGCCGCCGCCGGTGCAGCAGCCGCGCCCGCGCATCCTCGTCGGTGGCAAGGGCGACCGGTTGCTGCGCCTCGTCGCGGAAGCGGCGGACGGCTGGAACACGTGCTGGACCTGGACCCCCGACGCGTACATGGAACGCGTGCAGCAGCTCGACGCGGCGTGCGCGGCGGTCGGACGTGATCCTGCAACGGTCTGGCGTTCGCTCGGTCTGTACGCGCTCGTCGGTGAGAACGAGGCCGACCTCCAGCGCCGCTTCGAGCACCTGGCCGACACCTCTCCGCCCGGAGTCCTGAAAGGTGTCGATCTCGACCGGTATCGCGCCGATCGGCTCGTCGGCACGGTGGATCAGGTGCGCGAGCAAGTTGGCGTATGGGGAGCGCTCGGGATCGAAACGCTGATCCTCGGCACGGGTGTGGTGCCGTTCCAAGTGTCGGGTCTCGACCAGATCGAAATGCTCGCGGCTGCATGCGGGTGACACGTCGAGCGTTGTTGGTACCCTGATGCTCCGGCCGTCAGGCGAAAGGTCAGCGGATGTTCGGTCTCGGTGCTCCGGAACTCATCATCATCTTGCTGATCGTCTTGATCATCTTCGGCGGGACCAAGCTCCCGCAGCTCGCCCGGTCGCTCGGCCAGGCCCAGAAGGAGTTCAAGACGGGCCTTTCCGAGGGCGCCAAGCCCGAAGACGAGGCCGACGAGAAGCCCAAGGACTAGCGAGCCGCGCCGTCATCCCGCCCTCCTTCTGGGAACTCGGCGGCGGGCCGAGGCGTTCTCACGATGCCTGACGGTGTTCCCACGTGGGAGGAGGTCGCCCGCGATCACGGTCGCTTCCTCTACAACGTGGCGTACCGCTTGGCCGGCAACGATTCCGACGCGCAGGACCTCGTCCAAGAGGCCCTCGTGCGGGTCCGTCGGGGCCTCGAAACGTACAAGCCCGGTTCGCTGGAGGGATGGTTGGCCCGGATCGTGACGAACGTCTTCTTGGACGAGGTACGCCGGAAGCGCCGGCGGCCGGTCGTCGCCCTCCCCGAAAATCCCGATCTCGTGGTGCCGCCCAGCGTCGCCGCCGACGAGGCCAGTGAAGCCCTCTCCGACGAGGTGCAGCACGCGCTCCAGGCCCTGCCCGACGAGTTCCGCACCGCCGTCGTGCTCTGCGACGTGGTCGGCCTCTCCTACGACGAGATCAGCGAAGCGCAAGGAATCCCAGTCGGCACTGTCCGGTCCCGCATCCACCGCGGCCGGCGCCTGCTCCGAAGTGCACTCTCATGACGACCGACGTGCCCGCGACCCCCGAACTCCCCGAAGAGCTTCTCTCGGCGTACCTCGACGACGAGTGCGACGCCGACGAGCGCGCCGCGGTCGAGGCACGCCTCACCACCGACGCCGAATGGCGAGCGATCCTCGACGAGATCACCGAGACCCGCGCCGTCGTGCGCGCGCTTCCCCAGCGCGAACCACCGGCCGGCTTCTTCGAGAGGCTCGACCCGAGGCCGTGGTCGAAGACCGCGCGGTGGATCTCGGGCTTTGCCGCGGTCGCGGCCGTCGCGGCCGGGTTCATGCTCGCCGCGCCGTCGTCGTCCCACGACGACGTCACGCCGCCGATCGCCGCGCTCGCCGACTCCCACGGCGCGACCCAATCGCTCGCCACCGACCCAATCAGCGCGCTGGCACCGCTGGCCGTCGCCACCCCGTCGACACCATGAACATCCGGACCGGGAAGCGCAGGAGCGTCATCGCCGCGGGGACACTCGGCGTCGTCGTTCTCGCTGCCGGTGTGGGCGCGAATGCGCAGACCTCCGACGAAGGCGACGAATGGAACACGGTCGTCGAGGAAGCGCGCGAGAACGTCACCGCGCACGAATTCGAAGGCGACGTCGTCGTCGAATGGCATGACGACGATGGCCCGCACAAGGAAGAAATTGCCGTGCGCCAGCGCGACGGGCTCGTCGAAGTCGACGCGGATCGCACCTTGGTCGCGAACGACTCGGCTCGTCTGCTCGTCGACGGTCAACACTGGACGACGCTCGCCACTGACGATGCCGGGCCCCCCGAACTCGCGCCGGGCAAGTACACGATCGATTCCGGCCGCGGCCCGCGTATCGCCGGGCACCAAACCATGCGGTACGAAGCGAGCCGTGACGATCGCGTCGTCGAGCGCGTGTACGTCTCCGATGAAACCGGCCTCGTGCTGCGGCGCGAAAGGCTCGCGCCGAATGGCACGGTGACGCGCGCCGTCACCTTCACCAACGTGCGCACATTCGCGCCGCGCGACCAGTCTCCGCCGACGACCGAAGCGGCCGCGAACGGACCGGAGCCGGTCGACGATGTCGATCGGCCGTACCGCGATCCCGAAAGTGTCGGCGACGGGTTCCAGCTGCTCGGGCGCTGGCAGCACGACGACGAGGTCGTGCAGCTCTACTACTCCGACGGCGTGCTCGCGATCTCGGTGTTCGAGCAGCCTGGCGATCTCGAGTGGGAGGAGCTCCCGCCAGGTGGCACCGACGCCGAAGTCGCAGACAAGCGCGCGGTGCGCTACGCGTTGCCCGGCGGTGAAGCGTGGGTGTTCGAGCGCGCCGGCGTCGTCTACACGGTCGTGGGCGCCGCGCCCGCGAGTGAACTCGAAGCCGTGGCGGCGTCGGTCTCGGCGCCCGACGAGAGTCGCGTCGAACGCATGGCGCGCATGGTCGTCGAACCGTTCCGCTGGTAAACGGCGCGAGCGCGCCGTAACGCGAATGCGCTAGGCGCGCGGTGCGGGCGCCGGTGAAGGAGCCGGAGCCGGCGCGAGTTGATCGCGACGACGGCGCAGGATGCGACGGCGTTCCCTTTCGGACGCACCGCCCCACACGCCGTGCTCAATGCGGTTTTCGAGTGCATATTCCAAGCACTCGAGTCGCACCTGGCAGCCGGCGCAAACGCGCCGAGCGGCCTCGACACCGAGTCCGTCGGACGGGAAGAACTCCGAGGCGCGGGCACCGCGGCACAAAGCGTGCAGCATCCACGCGTACTCGTCGGGGGTTTGAGAATCGGTCACAGTTGACTCAACGGAGGCTACGGATTCTGGGTTCCCGGGGTTCACGATGTCGTCGCCCCTTCCTGCCGTCGATAAGACTCGCGACTCGAAAGTCTCAGCAAACTCACAGACGCTTCCGGAACGCTTCTCGTTGCATTGTCGTTATTCACTGCGTTCCCCCGAGTTATATCCGAAGTTGGAGCCTTCTATGGATCACGACCACGACGAGACCGAGCCCGAGTCCGCGACGCCGCCCCCCGCACCCGTCACACCGGCGGGCTCCTGGGAGCCCGAAACCCGCGTGACCAGCTGGCCTCCGCTGTCGGAAACGCCTGCCGACCCGACTCCGACCGTGCCCGAGCCCGATCTCGAAACGGTTCCGCCCACGCCCAGCTGGGCCTGGCAGCAAGGCGCGGCGCCGACCTTCGTACCGCCGCCCGCGGCCGGTTCGCCGGCCTCAGCTGCACCGCCCCTGGCTGTGCCCCGTGAACGGCGCGGCGCCCGCTCCGCGCTCGTCGGCGGAATGGTCGGTGCGCTCGTCGGTGCGCTCGTCGCCGGCGGTCTCGTCGTCGCGTTCGACGACGATCCCACGCCCCAACCCGTTCGCACGGGTACCGAGTCGGCCGTCAACGACACCGCGACGCGTCCCGCGACGGTCATCGTCGAGCCCGGCGACATCGGCAGCATTCTCGACGCGGCGCGTCCCGCGGTCGTTCGTATCGACGTCACTGGTGACGACGGAATCTCCGGCGGCACCGGCACCGGGTTCATCATCGAGAGCGACGGCATCATCGTCACGAACGCGCACGTCGTCGGTAACTCCGACGAAGTGACGGTTCACCTCGCGAATGGTGACGTGCTCGACGGCGAAGTGCTCGGTGCGGATCCCCGCCTCGACCTCGCGGTCGTCGACGTCGAAGGCACCGACTTCCCGACGCTCGAGCTCGGCGACTCCGACGCGTTGCAGGTCGGCGACGGTGTCGTCGCGATCGGAAACGCGCTCGGCATCTCCGAAGGCAGTGGCGCGACCGTCACGACGGGCATCGTCTCGGGCCTCGGCCGCATCGTTGAGGTCGGCGATGAAGTGTTGTTCAACGCGATCCAGACCGACGCCGCGATCAATCCCGGCAACTCGGGTGGGCCGCTTGTCGACGCCAATGGGCGCGTGATCGGGATCAACTCGGCCATCGCCGCACCGGAGACCGCGAACAACATCGGCTTTGCAATCGCGATCACGCCCGCCAAGCGGATCATCGACGACCTGCGCGCCGGGCGCGAGCCGCAGATCGCGTTCCTCGGTGTGCGTTCCGAGCCGCTCTCGCCGGATGATGCAGCCGACCTCGGAGTCGACGAAGGTGCGATCGTCGTCGACGTCACGCCGGGCTCGGGCGCCGCCGGCGCCGGCCTCCAAGAGGGCGACGTGATCATCGAGGTCGACGGAACTCGCGTTTCCGGTCCGGAGACCGTTGCGAGCGAGGTGCGCGGCCACGGCGTCGGCGATGTGATCGACGTTGTGATCGTGCGCGACGGTGTCCGCCAGACGGTCTCGGCCACGCTCGGCGACGCCCCCGAAGATATCTAAGAGGCTCGCCGCCGGGCATGTCCAGGCTCGCCGCCGGGCATGTCCAGGCTCGCCGCCGGGCATGTCCAGGCTCGCCGCCGGGCATGTCCAGGCTCGCCGCCGGGCATGTCCAG
>JBEVDP010000143.1:0-6398 GCA_040513235.1 Acidimicrobiia bacterium
TCATGCAGCGCGGCGCTACGCCCGCGGTGCTGCGGCTGTACGACAGCATCGAAGCCGACCGCTCGTACAAGACCGGCGACGCGCACGTGCTCCTCGTGCTCGACGAGGGCGACGCCCATATCGTCGACGCCACTATGCGGATCGTGGCGGAGGCGTGCGCCCCCGCCGAGCCGATCGATGTCGCGCTCGTCGAGCAGTGGCTCGGGCACCGCAACGATGTGTCGCAGCTCGAAGCGCTCATCTCGCGCGGCCTCGTCGTGGACACGATGGAGGTCGCAGGAACCTGGCGGGCACTGCCCGAGATCTACGAACGCACGACCGCGGCGATGCGCGCTGTCGAGCACACGCTCGTTGCATCCGCGCACCAGAGTCACTCCTACACCGACGGCGGCTGTCTCTACTTCACGTTCGCGGGTCGCCCGCCGATCGAGGAGCGCGAGGCGTACTACCGCGCGGTCTGGGATGCGGGGCAACGCGCGGTTCTCGCCGCGGGCGGTGCGCTCAGCCATCACCACGGGGTCGGCCTCAACCGCTCGCGGTTCGTGAAGGAAGCGCTCGGCGGCGCGTTCGACGTGTTGCAATCGGTGAAGAACGCGCTCGACCCGAACGGCATCTTGAACCCCGGCAAACTTGGGTTGTCGAGTCCCTTCGGCGACGACCCTTGGCCCGAAACCTCGTGATCCTCGTCCTCGACGTCGGTACCAGCAGCGTGCGCGCCGCGGTGGTGCGGCGCGACGGGACGTTCGCGTTCGACCAGGCACGTGAACTCCTCCCTGACTCGCCGGCCGACGGGCTCGTGCAGTTCGACGCGAGCGTCATGGCCTCAGTGTGCCTCGACGGCGCCCGTGCCGCGCTCGACGCGGTCGGCCGCGTCGACGCGGTCGGGATCTCGAACCAACGCGCGTCCACGATCGTGTGGGACCGCGCGACGGGCGAACCCGTCGGACCCGGACTCGGGTGGCAAGACCTGCGCACGATCGGCGCCTGCCTCACCTACAAGAGCGAGGGATTCCGGTTCGCACCGAACCAAGCAGCCACGAAGTTGCAGTGGTTGCTCGACACCTTCGACGCCGAACGGACGCGCGACCTGTGCTTCGGCACCGTCGACACGTGGATCACGTGGGTGCTTTCCGAAGGCAGCGCGCACGTCACTGACGCGACGAACGCAGCCGTAACCGGCATCCAAGTCGTCGACCAACCCGAGCAGTGGAACGCGCGCGTGCTCGACGCATTGCGCATTCCTGCACAGATGCTGCCGCAGATCGTCGACTCGGCTGCCGTCGTCGCCGACGCGCGCGCCTTGCCGGGCGCGCCGCCGATCGCGTGCCTGCTCGGCGACCAGCAGGCCTCGCTCCTGGGCCAAGGGTGCGTGCACCCGGGCGACGCCAAGATCACCTTCGGTACCGGCGGCATGCTCGACCTCACGCTCGGCGACGCGCGCCCCGCCTTCACCGAGCGGGGACCGCAGGGAACCTTCCCGATCGTGGCGTGGCGCCGCGCCGGGCGCGTGACGTGGGGCATCGAAGGAATAATGCTCGCAGCCGGGACGAACGTGCAGTGGCTGCGCGACGGTCTCGGGCTGATCGCGTCGTCGGACGAGTCGCACGAGATCGCGACGTCGTGCCCCGACAGCGGCGGCGTGGTGTTCGTGCCCGCGCCGCTCGGTCTGGGCACACCCGCATGGGACTACGGCGCCCGCGGCGCGCTGTTCGGGCTCACCCGCGGGTCGGGCCGGGCCCAGATCGTCCGCGCAGTGCTCGAAGGCATCGCTCATCGCGGCGCCGACCTCGTCGAGGCCGCAGAAGCCGACGCGGGCATCACCATCCCGGCGTTGCGCGTCGATGGGGGGATGACCGACAACCCGACGTTCCTGCACGCGCTCGCGGACTCGGCCCAGAAGCCGGTCGAGGTCTCCCCAGTTCGCGAAGCGACGACCCTCGGGGCGGCGCTCATGGCGGGCCTCGCCGTCGGCCACCACGACGCGGTCGACGATCTGGCGGGAACATGGTCGCCCCGCGTACGCGTCGAACCGGGGTCGACCACGAATCGGGACCAGTGGCGCGATGCCGTGTCACGCGCCCGGCGCTGGATCCCCGATCTCTCCGGTATCGACTTCTAGCTCTTCGAACGGCGCGTCCACCTCGGTGCGCTCGGTCGCGAACTGGCGCGCGATCTGCATGCCGAGCACCGCGGAACCGGCACCGATCAGCGCCGACGCGCGCCCCAGCCTCGACATCCCGGGGTGGGCGAGCATCACGACCGCGTCGACGCCGTCGCAGAAGGCGGACATCGAGAGCCACTCCGCGTCCTGCGTCCGTTCCTTCACCGACGTCAACGTGCCGAGCCCGAGCACGACTTCGCGCGCGCCGAGCAGCCGCGCGATGGCGCGAGTTTCGGCCGACGACCGCTTGAGCATGCCCCGCAACACGATGCTCGGCACCAGCAGGAGCACGAGACCGAAGACGATGCGACCGCGCGAGAGCGCGAGGGCAATGGTGCGGTTGTCGTAGTCCACACCGTCATCCTCGCACGGCGACCGTTTGCCTCTCGATTCGCGCGTCAGCCGCGACGCCGTCATCCGGGCTCGAGGTTTCGCGGTGGCGCGTCCCCGGAGCGACCGAGATCGGACGCCGGGCGAACAAATGGGCTTGGCGGGCGAAGCATTCCGAAACCGAGACCGGACTGAACATGGTGGGCGCTCCATTTTTCGTGAGTCGTTCCCCCATACGCTCAGCGCCCGCCGGGCGGTTCTCGGAAACTCGACCAGCCGTACGCGACACCGCCCGCGGCGGAGAAACGGCACAACGCCCGGTCGAGCACGCCGCCGCCGTCGAGCGGGACCGGGGCCCGCATGAGGGCCTCGATCTCGATCTCGTCGTCGCCCGCCGACCGGAAGCCGTCGATCCGCCCACCATCGCCCTCGACGTGGAAGCCGAAGTCGCCGGCGCCGTGCATCGACCACGCGCCCGCGGCCACCGCATCGCGATCGCCCCACGTCCGGTGATACTCGCCGCGGGCGTCGAGTTCGAAGCGTTCGCGTCCGAGCAACACGTCACCGTGCACGATGCCGGGGAGCACATACCCGGCGACCGGCCAATCGTCGGGGTGCGTGTGCACAGGTCCGCCGTGTTCCCACTCGATGTCCAAGCCGAGCGCGATGCGCTCGCCGATTTCACCTGTGCGCGCGTCGTCGGGATCGTCGAGGCGCACCGCGAAGGCCTCGAGGCCGCACGTCCAGTGATCGAGAGGCGCCTCGCACCACAGCTCCGACCACAGTCCTTCGGCGCGTACCTCGAGGCCTTGGCGCGGGAGCGGCACCTCGTGGTCGCGCACGACGACGGGGCCTGACAGCGACGGCAGGACGAGGTACGCCCAGAACCACGCGCGGCGTAGGTTCGGGAAGCACTCGAGCCGAACGGTGAGGCCAACGCCGTCGCTCGTCGCGCCGTCGAATTGCCATGCGTCGGACCAGTTGAGCGCGGCCGTGGGCGCGTGCGGCGCTTCGTCGGCCGCGGCCGGCGTCACGGCACCGGCATGTAGTAGGTGGCGACCGTCTCGGTCATCGGCGGCTCCATGCTCATGTCGAGCATGGAGAGCATCGGATACAAGTCGAGGCTGTCGCGCGGAACGGTCCAATCGAGTTCGACACCCGCGAGGTCCGCAAACGGCCGCAGGAACGTGAAGTAGACGTACGCGCCCGCGTCGATCTTGGCGTTCCGTTCCATACCCGCGATGCGCCGGTACAGGGCGCGCTGCGCCGACTTGGCTGCCATGGCCAGCGCCTCGCCGCCGGCATCGTCGATCGGCACGAGTCCGCCGCCGGTGACGTCGAAGAGGCCGAACTCGACGACGTGGGGCAAGTAGTCCTCGGGTCTCGTCACGGATGTGCCGAAGTCGGTCACGCCGAGTTCAACGCCGTCGAGGACGAACGCGCCGAGTACGTCGTCGTAGGGCATGTCGGTGGAAACGTCGTTGCTCCACGGGAAGTGCGAGACACCGAGACGGTTGAACGAACGCAGCAACAACACGCGACCGTCGTCGAGTTGATACGGACCGGTGTCCTGATATCCCGAGCGCGTGTCGAACCACAACAGGAACAGATACGACGTAACCAGCGCGTTGAGGCGCGAGAGCCGGGCTCGCGTCTCGTCGTCGCGCACGGGCTTACACCCGGCCACGACGTCGGCGACTTGCGCGCGGAACGGGGTCGCCACCCCGTCGGCATCCCACGCTTGATGCGTGCCGTCGTCGAAGCGATACGCGCTCGCGGCGCGGGCCCAGAAGTCGACCAGCGCTGCGAGGTCGGCAACTTCGGTTTCGGCGTCGACCATGCCGGCGGTCGCGAGCACCTTGCGACCGATCAGCGAGAAGTTGGGCACCGCCCACAAGTGCACGTTGTCGATCTGCGTACCGAAGGTGTGGCCCGCGCGTCCGAGTTCCTCCGGTGGTGTAGCCGCCGCGATTTCGTGCACCATCTTCGGATAGCGGCGCCAGCATTCGACGCATGCAACGAGGATGTAGGGCGTGATCGGGATGAGCGCCGAGGAAAGCGCGGTGCGCTGCATCGTGAGCGGCAGCGAAATGCTCGCGTGGTACTTGATCCAGCGGTTGACGTCGTCTCGGCTCCAACCCTCCCCCAAGTCGCTCACGACACGCGCCGGACGATGCCTTGCGCGCCGCTGCAGTCGATCTCGACCGGCGCGCCGTCGGCGGGTTCCTCGTCGAGCACCGCGCCCATCACGCAGGGCACTTGGTATTCGCGACTCACGATGCCGATGTGCGAGAGCGGTGTGCCCGAGAGACATACGACCGCGGTGAGCTCATCGAAGATCGGCGCGAGAAAGGTCGCACCCGCGTCGGCGACGCACGCCACGACCCCGTCGGCAGAAGTATCCATGAGCGCGAGCACGTCGTCGGGAGACGAGAGCCGCCGCCATGTGCCCTGCACCGGCGCGGCTTCGAACACCCGCACCCCGACTGCGATATTCACCGAACTGTCCGTCACGGAGGCGAAATCTAACTCGATACGATCACGCGCCGTGCTCCCCGACGACGGTTACACGCTGCTGCACGAGGTTCGGCTCCGCGGCCTCGTCACGGTCGATGACAGCCCGACCGTCGAGTTGCTGATCAGCGAGGGCCTCGTCGCCCGGGCGCGCGCCTCCATCCGGCTGACGAGCGACGGCCGCGCCGCGCACGCTGTGTGGGCGCGTGTCCCGGCCGGAAGCGAGCTCGAATCGACCGTTGCCCGCGGCTACGAACGTTTCCTGCCGCTCAATGTCGAATTCCTCCGGGTCTGCCACGACTGGCAGGTGCGACCGGGTGAGATTCCGAACGATCACCGCGACGCCCCCTACGACTGGGCTGTCCTCGATCGGCTCCGCACCGTCGACGAACGCACCGCACCCGTCGTGCGGCGGGTTGGCCGCGACATCGCTCGGTTCGACGGCTACGCCCGCCGCCTCCGCTCCGCGCTCACGCGGGTCGACGCAGGCGAGCAGGAGTGGTTCACGTCACCTCGAATCGACTCGTATCACACCGTCTGGATGCAGTTGCACGAGGATCTGCTGCTCGCGCTGGGTCGGGCCCGCGAGGACGAGCCCGAGCCCTGACGGGAGCCTGTTCGATGGGCCCTTACCATGGGCACGCGTGAGCCCCCGAAGGGCCAGGAGCGGGAGACATGAGCACTGACGAGGGCGGCAGCGACGAAGTCTTGGCTCGGGCGGTCGGCGAATTCGTGCAGCGCCTGCGCCCGATCGTGCTCGACTGGCCGGAGGCACAGGGCGCGAGTCCCGACGCCGTCTCGCGCGGGCTGCTCGTGGAAGCCCGGCGCCTCTCCGCTTCCTTCGCCTGTGCCGACGGTCGCCTCGGTGACCGCGAACTCTTGGCGTTCCGGAGCTCGTTCGGCGCGCTCGAGCCCGAGATCGCCAACGGGCCCGTCCGCGATTTGCGCAAGAACGACGTCGTGATGCGCGACGCCGACTTCATCAAGACGCCGTCGGCACTGTTCCGGCACCTGCTCGCCGACAAGCGCGATACGGGAAGTGCCTGGGCGTATTACGAAGCCGCGCTGGGCATCGGGCACGCGATGTGCGCGCTCGCCGACGTCCCGACGCGCGACTGCCTGGCTGCGCTCGACGCGTACCGCCAGTTGCTGCTCGATGAACTGCGGTCCGAGGGCGGCACTCGTCCGACGCCGGCAGCGGTCGCGACCGACCCCGCCTCGATCGGTGGACTCCCCGGCGAGCCGCCGGCCGCGGCGCCTACCCTCGACGCGCTGCTCGACGAACTCGAGGCGCTCACCGGTCTCACCGACGTCAAGCGCGAGGTGCGCCTGCTCGTGAACCTGACGCGGGTCGAAGCCCTGCGCCGTCAGCACGAACTGCCGATCGCAGATC
>JBEVDP010000144.1:0-14912 GCA_040513235.1 Acidimicrobiia bacterium
CGAGGGGTTCGAAGCCGGTCGTGACGAGCGGCTTGCCGTATTGCTCGGGCACGAATCGGTAGGGACGGTTCCCCACGACGGTCGAGACGTGACCGGGCCCAAGGAATCCGTCGAGCCGCAGGTCCGGCGACTCAAGGATCGCCTTGATGGGCGGCACGATCGTCACATGGTTGCAGAACACCGAAAAGTTCTCGATGCCGAGCTCGCGGGCGCGCAGCAGCGTGACCGCCGTCGACGGCGCGGTCGTCTCGAACCCGACGGCGAAGAAGACGATCTCGCGGTCGGGGTTCTCGATGGCAATGCGCAGGGCGTCGAGCGGCGAGTACACGAACCGCACGTCGGCGCCGCGCGCCTTTGCCTCCAAGAGGTTTCCGTTTCCGCCGGGTACGCGCATCATGTCGCCGAAGGAAGTGAAGACGACGCCTGCTGTTTCGGCCACCGCGATCGCGTCGTCGATGCGCCCCATCGGGATCACACACACTGGGCAACCGGGTCCGTGCACCAACTCGACGGTCTCCGGGAGCACGTGCTCGATACCGTGCCGATAGATGGTGTGCGTGTGCCCGCCGCACACCTCCATGAACTTGTAGTCGCCATCGCCCGCCAGCGCAGTGATGTGCGCCAGCAGGGCGCGCGCGGCGCGCGGGTCGCGGTACTCGTCGACGTAGCGCACGGCCTATGCAACCTCGATCGCGACCATGAACTCGTTCACTGTTCCCACCCGCGGACCTCCTCCGGTACATCCACCTCGATCTGCGACGACGCGAGCGCATCCATTTCGTCGGTATACGCCTGCCCCATGAGCTGGAGTCCTTCGAGGGCGCGCCGCGCTTCGGCCTCGTCGACCTTCGACATCGCGAAACCGACGTGGATCAGCACCCAGTTCCCCGGTTCGAGGGCCTCGTCCTCGAGCAACCCGATGTTGATCACGCGGCCGACGCCGCTCACATCCACCCGCGCGAGATGCTCGTGCGCATCGAGGAGCTCCACGACCTGGCCCGGGATTCCGAGACACACGGTCAGGCCTCCTCTCGCTCGGCGACGATCTCGACACGCACATTCACGTGTGGGTGCACCTTCAGCAACAGCACACGCGGCGGCTCGATACCGAACTCGCGCACGTCGAACGTCGATTCACCCTCGAGCCGCAGTGTGCGCTCGTCGATAGCAGTGATTCGCATCTCGTCCTCGTAGCGGTTGGTCACGCCCTTGCATGTGAGATCGCCGAGCACCCGGTACCGCTCGTCGTCGTCGGCGCGGTGCATCTCCACGAGATCGCCTTGAATCGTCGGATACCGCCGGGCATCGATGCGCCGCCGCAGCTCCCGATCCTCGAGCGCGTTCCCCGACGACAAGCGTGTGACGAGCAGCGACATGCGGCCGCTCGGGGGAACACCGAACTCGATCGCGCCGTTGCCGCCGAGGTCGAGTTCGAGATACCCCTCGAGCCCGTTGGTGCGCGTGTTGATGGGATGCAGAGTCGACTGCGCGCCGATGAACACGACGGACCGCTCGGGAACGATGCGAAAGCGTGACAAGTTCGCTACATCTTCCGAATACGTCGGTAGCGCGCGAGATCTGGCAACGAAAAGAGCAGAAAGATGATCGCGATCACGGCGACGACGGCCACGGCGACGAGCGCGACGATTCCGACGACTTCCATCTACATCCCCCTCATCTTGAGATAGCGGCGGATGTCGGGAAGGGCTTGCTTGATCACTGCCGCGAGGAGCACGAGTCCGGCAAAGACGACGAGGCGACGAATCATGAGCGGCTCCGGTTTTCGGCGGCCGAGCAGATGCCGGCCAGCAGGGACTCGACCGCGTCGACGGCATGGTCGATGGCGCCCGCGACTGTCGACGAGAGCCCGATGCCTTCGTCCAGGTCGGCCGGCTCGCACGCGACGACGAGCACGCGACCGACCGAACCACCGAGACCGCTGAGCGTCGCGAGGACGGTTGCCGGATCCATGCCGTGGGCATCGACGGCCACCACGTCGGATCCACCGACATCAATTTCGGGTTCGACGATCGCGACAGTTCCGGGCGGTTCGCCCATCGGCATCGCGTCGACGAGGACGAGCGCGTCATAGCCGTCGAGCAGTTCGTACGCGAGGTGCAATCCGCGGATACCAAAGTCGACCACGCGGACGCCCTCGGGCATCGGTCTCGTCGCGAGCCGGTTCGCAACCTCGACGCCGAACCCGTCGTCGCGAAGAAAGATGTTTCCGACCCCGGCGACGAGCACCGTGCCGGTCACGGTTCGACCTCGGAGTCGACGAGCGGTTCGATCTCCTCGGGATGGAAGTAGAGATAGCGACCCTGCCACGCGAGTTCCTCGGTCGCGGGGTCGTCGTCGAGTGTGACCGCGACGTGCAACTCGCCGTCGACGTCGTGGAAGACCCCGGCGACGGTTGCGTCCATGCCGGCCAGGAAGAGATCGTGCGCGTCGGCGCGTCGAGACGGGCGGAGCCGGACGCGCGTCCCGGTGCGAACGTCGACCGTGCCGACCCGCACGACATCGGTCCCCGGATCGACCGATTCGTCGACTCCGGGATCCCACCAAGGGACGGCTTCCGCGGGCGCGGCCGCGCCGCCCGACGACCGCATTGTGCCGTGCAACCGCGCCCACGCCTCCTGCGACATGCTCTCGCACCGGTCGATGATGGCTGCCGCTCGGACGTCGGTGCCGCGCGCCTCGGCCTTCTCCTCGTCGGTGAGTGTCATGACGCGCAATGCAAGGATCTCGTCGATCTCGGTTGCGTCGTAGAGGTCGCCGGGGCTCTCGGGCGCGACTTCGGGGTGGTCGTAGAGGATGATCGGCGACGAGAGCACCAACGCGTCGTCGGCACCGATGAGCACCGGGAACGAGCCCTCGTTCTCACAGAGCGCGACCGCGGTTCGAGCTTCCTCGGGCGGATCGAGCAGCGATACGAACGCCCCGTCCTCGACGGCGAGCAGCGTGTGCACGGCGACGAACGCACGGCGCACGATGTCGTCGCGCGACGCATCCGCTGCACTCCAGTCGGTGTCGTTCTCCACGACAACACGCACCCGCAGGCACTCGCCTGTGGTCCCTGCCCACTCGGTTTCGACACGCACGAGGCCGTCCACGGGTTCGCGGACCCGCACGACGCGGCCGACCGCGACGCCCGCGGCGTCGTGCAACTCCTCGACTTCCCGGCCGTCGCGCAGGGCCACACGCAGTTCACGATGCGCCGCGGCGGGTGGAATGAGAGGGATCCCGCCGACGTCGATCTCGCGTTCGACGGCTTCGTCCCACGCGACGACCTGCACACCGTCCACCGAGATCGCGTCGACAGGCACCCACTCGCCCGCGGTCGGGCCGGCCGCTTCGACGCTTCGCCGCTGTACCTGGAGGCAGCGAATGCGGACGCGCAATACCGGCTCCGCACCGGGAGCCACAATGCACTCTGTGCGAGTGCTCCAGCGTTCGGATGCGTCGGTCTCGACCGCCTTGCGAGGAGCCAGTACACCGAACTGCCAGCGCATCTGGTTCTTGGCGGCCGACGCCCGGTACGGATACAGCACATAGCCCTCGTACAGCACAGCGTCCGCGACGGCGCGCGCGGCGGCGAAGCGATCGGTCCCGGTCATTCGCCCGCACCCGCTTCTTTCAGCAGACCTTCGATCACCTGATCCCACGTCGCGAGCGCGCGCTCGGCCTTGAACCGCAAGAGCCTGTCGATCGTCGCGACGGGCAATCGGAGCCAGCCCGTATTCGGGAAGTAGTTGTCCACGGTCTCGCGCCAAACCCGAACGGGGAGCCGGAAGGACGCCTCTTCGTGCCAGGCGACCGGCTCGACGCTGAGGCGGTCGTCGACCCGCGCGAACGAGGTGCCGGAGAACAACACGATGAGTGGGATCTCACCCTGCTCGAGCGCGTGGAGGTAGGGGGTGCCGGAGACTTCGAAGTCGTAGGTGCACTCGACGGGGAGGTCCACCTCGATGGTGCCGGAGAACGCCCCGAGCGTTGTCGACACGTGGGTCCACAGGAACGGCCGGAGCGAGTCACCCCACCGCGCGGGCTCGCCGAACATCTCGTAGAGCCGCTCCTCTTCGGCCTTCGAGTACTTCCGCCGCTGCGGTTCGATGCGAATCTGGCTGCGCAACGCCAAGGCGTGGATCGGTGTGCCCGTCGACTCGGTGATGCGCAGCTGCAGGATCAGTGTCGGCACAGCCGCGTACGGTTCCGGACGCGCGCCCACGATCTCGAACGAGAGTGCAGTCATCGCGCCTTGTCTCGGACGTGATCGAAGAAGGCGTCGAGCGCGGCGCGCGCGTCACTGCCACCGTCGAAACCGCGCCACAACTGACGCAAGCGGCCGACGAGCTCGTAGCAGGCATCGATCGGGACGAGGAAGCACTCGACCGCGTTCGTGCCGCGATCCGACCGGACCAGGATCGCCTCCACATCGGGCGTGAGCGTGCCGAGTTCCGCGTGCGCGGCCACAATCTCGTCCCAGGTCTCGAGCGGCAGCAACGACTCCGTCGCGCCTGCCGGCCCGGGATAGAACGCAGCGATGCGGTCGAGGGTCGAGTTGACGAAGAAGAACGCCACACTGACCGGAATCTGCAGCGCGTCCCACTCGCCCGGCGACAACTGAAGGTCGGCGAACGCGAGGTACCGATCGGGGACGGCGCGAAAGCGAGCACCGCCGGCGCCGTCGGCGGTGAACAGGAGGTAGCAGCCGCGGCACGCACACATCAGTGTTCGCTGTTCGAGGTCGACCAAGTGGCCATGTGCGTCGGCGATCGGTTCGGTACAGAGTTCGCAGCGTTCACCCGGCGCGGGTCGCGGTTGCTCGGCCGGCGCACGGATGCGCCGCAACACGTCGAGCGGTGTCGGGGCGTTCAACGGGCGGCGACCTCGGTCGGGCACGCGTCGTACGCCGGCTTGGTGCCGAGTTGCACCGGGACGAAGGCAGGTTCGGGCGTCGGTTCCTCGACATCGATGCGCACGATCTCGGGCGCGGCTTCGAGGATCGCCCGCTCTACCGCAGTCCGAAGGGTGATCGCCGACGACGGGCATCCGTCGCAGCTGCCGAGCAGTCGCAGCCGGACTGCCGGGTACTCGGGCGCGATCGCGACGAGCTCGACATTCCCCCCGTGCATTCCGAGGAACGGCCGCACCGACTCGAGCGCCTCCTCGACGCGCGCCACGAGATCGTGCGGATGCAGGTCGTGCACGATGAGCAGGCTCGCGACGAGTTCGTCGCCGACGAGCTGGTCGAGCAGGTCCGGGGCTTCGGCGCCCACGATCTCGACGACGCGCTGGAGCCCGGCTCCGTACAACTCGGTGACGAGCCGCAACGCTTCCTCTGCGAGCGCGCAGGAGTGCGGATCTCCAGCCTCGGACAACTCGCCGAGCAGCCGCTCGATGCGGTCACCGACCGCTTGGAGATCCCGATCCGGTTTCGCTGTCGCGGCCACGCGCGTTCCCGTCAGGTCGCGAGCGTCGGGTCGGCCACCTGGGTCGGAGTGTGCAAGCGCTTCACGACCTTGCCCTGGCCCAGATACATGTGCACGCCACACGGCAGGCACGGATCGAAGCTGCGGACCGCCCGCATGATGTCGATGCCCTTGAAGTGCTCGAGGTCGTTCTCCTCGAAAATGGGGGTGTTCATCACCGCGTCTTCGTACGGACCGGGCGTGCCGAACGAATCGCGCGGGTTGGCGTTCCAAGGCGTCGGCGGGTACGGGTGGTAGTTGGCGATCTTGCCGCCCTTGACTACGAGGTGGTGCGAGAGGACGCCGCGCACGGCCTCGGTGAACCCGCAACCGATGCCCTCGTCGGGTACTTCGAACGGCTCCCACGTCTTGGTCTTGCCGGCGCGTACGTCGGCGAGCGCCAACTCGATGAAATCGAGCGCCGACGCCGCGGCGTAGGCCTGGAAGTACGTGCGGGCGCGGTCGCGTTCGATCGTGTTCGACCACTGCGGGATCTTCCACTCGAACTTGACCTCGGGCTTCAGTGCCGTTTTCGGCAGGTTGATCTCCACTGAGTGACCGGTCGCGCGCAGGTGGTCCGTGTTCACCAGCCCTGACAAGGCAGTCGACCACAGCCGCGCCAGCGGCCCGCCACCCGTGTCGAGGGCGAGGTGGTCGGTTCCGTCGTACCACCGGGGCGACATGACCCAGCTGTACTTGTCGTCGAAATCGCGCTTCTGCGGTTGCGGGATCGTGGTCTGGTTCCAGGGATGCCGGGCGTCGACCGGGTTCCCGAGCGGGTCGCGCGCCACGAACGTCTCGCGGCCTTCCCAGTCCTCGTAGAACGAGCTTCCGAGCAGGATGCGGATGCCCAGATTGATCTCGACGAGATCGTTCGTCACGAGCTTGCCGTCGACGACGACGCCGGGCGTCACACCCATCGCGCGGCCCCACTGCGTCATGTCCTTGTAGTCGAAGTTGCAGACCGCGGGGTCTTGGAACGCACCCCAACAGCCGAGCAACACGCGCCGGCGTCCGTTCTCCTCGTAGCCCGGCATGGCTTCGTAGAAGAAATCGAACAGGTCATCGTGCATCGGCACCACGCGCTTCATGAACTCGACGTAACGCATGAGCCGGATGTAGTAGTCGGTGAACAGCTGGATGGTCGCGGTCGTGCCGACACCGCCGGGATACAGCGTCGACGGGTGTACGTGGCGGCCTTCCATGAGGCAGAACATCTCGCGCGTGTACCGGCTGACTTGGAGCGCCTCGCGGTAGAACTCGCCCGAGAACGGATTGAGCGACCGCATGATGTCGCCGATCGTGCGGTACCCGTGCTCGGCTGCGTGCGGGGCTTCGGTGCGGTTCGCCTGCTCGAGTACCCCCGGGTTGGTCTCGGCGACCATCTTCTCGCAGAAGTCCACGCCGACCAGGTTCTCTTGGAAGATGTTGTGGTCGAACATGAACTCGGCCGCTTCGCCGAGGTTCACGATCTGCTCGCCGAGCGCGGGGGGAACCACGCCGTACGCCAGGTTCTGCGCGTAGCACGAGCAGGTGGCGTGGTTGTCGCCACAGATCCCGCAGATGCGGCTCGTGATGAAGTGCGCGTCGCGCGGGTCCTTGCCCTTCATGAAGATGCTGTAGCCGCGGAAGATCGACGAGGTGCTGTGACACTCGGCGACCTTGCCCAGCCCGAAGTCGATCTTCGTATAGATCCCGAGGCTCCCGACGATGCGGGTGATCGGGTCCCATGCCATCTCGACGAGGCCGGTGGCGTCCTTGGTCTTGGTGGTCGCCATCGTCCTACCTCCACTCGGCCTGATAGCCCGTCGAGAGCTTGTCGCCCTTCACGCGCCACTTCGGTTCGTCGTCGACGGTGCGCGTCGTCATCTTGCGCAAGTTGCGCACCGCGCTTCCAGTGATCCGAGAAGTCATCGTCGAGACGCGCGAGCCGGGTGGCTCGTCCATGAACGGCATGAACTTGTCGGGGAATCCCGGCATCGTGCAGCCAATGCAGATCCCACCGACGTTCGGGCACCCGCCGACACCGTTGATCCAACCGCGCTTGGGGACGTTGCACTTCACGACGGGTCCCCAGCATCCGAGCTTCACGATGCATTTCGGCGACCCGTACTCGGTGGCGAAGTCGCCTTGCTCGTAGTAGCCGGCGCGGTCGCAGCCTTCGTGCACGGTCGCACCGAAGAGCCACTGCGGTCGCAACGCGTCGTCGAGTGGGATCATCGGCGCCTGGCCGGTTGCCTGGTACAGCAGGTACAGGATCGTCTCCGACAGGTTGTCGGGGTGCGTCGGGCACCCCGGGACGCAGACGATCGGGATGCCGGCCTTCGATTTCCAGTCCCAGCCGAGGTAGTCGGGTACTCCCATCGCGCCTGTCGGGTTTCCGGCCATCGCGTGGATACCGCCGTAGGTTGCGCACGTGCCCGCGGCGAGAATCGCGAGCGCCTTCGGCGCCAGCCGGTCGAGCCACTCGCTCGTCGTCATCGGTTGATCGGTGTCCGGGTTGTTCCCGAACCCGCACCAATAGCCCTCGCGCTTGATCGACTCGTTCGGGATGGAACCTTCGACGACGAGCACGAACGGTTCCAGCTCGCCTCGGTCGGCCTTGAAGAACCATTCAATGAAGTCGTCGGCGCCGCCAACCGGGCCGCACTCGAAGTCGATGAGCGGCCAGTGCACCGCGATCTTCGGCAACCCGGGCAACGCACCCAGCGCGATCTCCTCGATGCTCGGTTGCGTCGCGGCCGTGAGCGCGACGGAATCGCCGTCGCAGCTCAGTCCGGCGTTGATCCAGAGCACGTGGATGACGGTTTCGTCCGGCGGAGCTTCCGCGACTGACATCTCGCCTCCAACGACGATCGGGCGCGCCGCGCGCACGTTCGCCTCTGCCATCCTCACCCGGTCCGCGGACGTGTCAATGAGTGCAGTTCGCACCGGTGGACACGCCGGAGCGCGTCGCGGACGATGCGATCCGTGGGCTTCGTCGTCACGCCGGACGATCGCGATTGGTTCGATTGCTGCCGCCGAGCCTGGGATCTCGGTTCGCGGCTGCGGCACAATCTCGAACGCATGGCCGCGAGCGAGCGAATCCCCGACCAGGGCCTTCACGACGCGCTCGCCGTGTACTACTTCCCGGGAATGTGGACCTGGGCGCGCAGCGTCGTCGAGCCACTCGTCGAACGGTCACTCAACGACGCCGGGTTCGCCCACTCTGCGTTCGACTTCGTGCGCGCCTATGCCCGCTGGGCCGAGGCGATCGACAGCTTCACGCCACTGCGCGTCGAGACCGACATCGAGGTGCATATCCCCGACGCCGCCCAGAACGGCGCGGAGCTGGCCGGACCCGACGGCGGACCGGTGCTGTATCGCGATCGCGTCGACCTGGTTGTCTCCGAACCGACGGACGGCGGCGACTTGCAGTGGCTCGTCGACCATCGGCTCGTGGACCTGCAGCGCGGGTCATGGGCACTCCCCGACCAGCTCGCGCTCGACGAGCGGGCGATGTTGTCCTGCTGGGCGTGGGAGTACGCCTACCTGGTTCCCATCGCGGGTGTGCAGTTCAACGAGGTATGTGTCGCGCCGCCCGAGTTTCGCCGCTCGCGCATCGCATACAGCGCGGCCGAGAAGTTCGGGGCTGCGCATCGACTCGGCGCGTCGGTCGCCGCAATGCTCGCCGCGCCGACGAGCGCCGAGCCCACGCCGCGCTGGGAGCACTGCGCGCGCTGCGACTTCCGCGAGCCGTGCATCACGATGAACCGCGGCGACGACGCGTCGGCGCTGCTCGCCGAGCGTTACCGACCCCGCGCACCGGACGTGCTCGAACCGGGCCGCCTCGGTGGTCAGAGTTGGGGCCTCGGCCGCGGCGCGGCACCGCCGCAGTTCGATTGACCCGCGCAGTGCTTCAGCAGGTGGTTCGCGCGGCCGCGACGGCAGCCTGGCCGATACTGATCCCACCGTCGTTGGCCGGAACGAGCTCGTGGACGAGGACTCGCAGCCCGGCGGCGCGGAGGGCGTCCTCGACGATTGCACTGAACCGCGCGTTCTGGAACACGCCACCCGTGAGTGCAACCGTGTCGAGCCCGTGCGCGCCCGCGATCTCGATCGCGACATCGGCCGCCGCCCGGCCCAACGTCTCGTGGAACGCGGCGGCCAGTAGTGCCCGTTCCCTCCCTGCCTCGCTGTCATCGACGAGCGCGGCAATGAGCGGCGTGGGATCGAGCACGGTCATACCGTCCGCGCGGTGCACGGCGATTGCCTCGCGATAGATGGGCGCGTCCGTGCGCGCGACCGTCCGCGCCAGCGCTTCGAGCTCGATGGCCGCCTGGGCTTCGTAGCTGACCGTGCCCCGACAGCCGAGGAGCGCGGCAACCGCGTCGAACAACCGGCCCACGCTCGTCGTCGTCGGCTGAGGCACGGCGAGCATTCCGAGCAGCTGGTCGACGCGCGGCTCGATCCATCCGAGGCGGGCGCGGGCTGTCTCAGCGCCAAACGCGAGCAGTGTCCACACCACGGCCATGCGCCAGGGCTCGCGAATCGCGGCCGCGCCGCCCGGCAACGCTGCCGGTCGGAGGTGGCCGGCACGCTCGGAGGAACACAGATCGGCGACGAGGAACTCGCCGCCCCACAACGTCCCGTCGGTCCCGTAGCCGAGTCCGTCGAATGCGATGCCGAGGACTGGCGCCGTCACGCCGTGCTCGGTCATGCACGCGGCGACGTGGGCGTGGTGGTGCTGCACCGCGACTGCGGGAAGGTCGAGGTCGCTCGCGTACTTCGTCGACAGGTACTCCGGGTGCAGATCGTGGGCGACGACTTCGGGAACCACGCCGTACAGCGCCCCGAGATGCGTCACTGCCTGTTCGAACGACCGCCACGTCGCGAGGTGTTCGAGGTCGCCGATGTGGTGGCTGGCAACGACGTCGGATCGCTTGGCCACCGCAATCGTGCTCTTGAGCTCGGCGCCGACGGCCAGGATCGGACGCGCGGCCGGGTGCGGCAGTCGCATCGGCTCAGGGGCGTACCCACGCGACCTCCGTAACAGCTGCAAGCGGCCACCGGTGGCGCGCGCCACGGAATCGTCGCAGCGAATGTGAATCGGCCGATCGTGCGTGAGGAACCCGTCGGCGAGCGCGCCCAAACGAGCGACGGCGTCCTCGTCGGTGTGTGCGATGGGCTCGTCGCTCAGGTTTCCGCTCGTGCACACGATCGGCCGGTCGACGCCGCGGACGAGGAGGTGATGCAGCGGGCTGTACGGCAGGAACACGCCGAGCTCGGGCAGCCCCGGCGCCACGCCTGAAGCCACCGGCGCGTCCGCCCGAGCCGGCGCGAGCACGATCGGGCGTCGTGACGACAGCAGCGCGGAAACAGCAACATCGTCGAGCTCGCACAGCTGTCGCGCGGTCTCGAGGTCGCGCACCATGATCGCAAACGGCTTGTCGTCACGCGCTTTGCGGCGCCGAAGTTCGCCGACTGCGGCTTCGTCGGTCGCGTCACACGCGAGGTGATAACCGCCGATGCCTTTGAGTGCGACGATGGCGCCGGCCCGCAACGCGTCCGCTGCCTGTCGGAGCGCGGCATCGCCGGCCGCGAGCGCCACGCCCGCGCTGGCGCGCCAGGCGAGTTGCGGGCCGCAAACCGGGCATGCATTCGGTTGCGCGTGGAAGCGGCGGTCGGTGGGGTCGTCATACTCGGCCCGGCACTGGTCGCACATCGCGAAGCCGGCCATCGTCGTCGCGCTCCGGTCGTACGGCACCGACAGCGTGATCGTGTAACGCGGTCCGCAGTTCGTGCAGTTCGTGAACGGATAGCGATAGCGGCGGTCGGCCGGATCGTCGACCTCGGCGAGACACGCTGCGCACGCCGCCGTGTCGACGCTCACGGGTACGTCGGCGCGACCGCCGGTGTGGCTCTCGACGATGGTGAACGTCTGCGCGCCGTTGGCCGCGCCCGCAGCCTCGACGACGACCGCCGCAACTCGAGCCAGTGGCGGCGGTTCGGCGACAAGGATGCGGGTCAGCTCGGTGATGTCGGCCTCGTCGCCCTCGAGGTCGATCAGCACACCTTCGCTGTCGTTCCAGACCGATCCCGCGAGCCCGAGCGCGGTCGCGTGCCGGTACACGAAGGGCCGGAACCCGACGCCCTGCACCGTACCGGTCACGCGGAGTCGGGTATGCGCGCGCGCCACGACAAGACCGTCAGCAAATGCGCGGGAGTGGGTCGCCGACGAGCATGTCGACGATACGAGTGCCGCCGAACGTGGTCAACAACACGACGATGGCTTCCGGTTCGGGTGCGATCTCGCCGACGACAGCCGCGTTCACACCCAGCGGATGCGATCGCATGGCCTGCAACGCGGCGTCGCGCTGATCGGCGGGAACGACGGCGACCAGCTTGCCCTCGTTTGCGACATACAGCGGGTCGATGCCCAACAGGTCGCACGCGCCCGTGACTGCAGGTGCGATCGGGAGCCGCGACTCATCGAGCACGACACCAAGACGGGTGTCGCGTGCGAGCTCATTGCACACGGTTCCGAGCCCGCCGCGCGTCGGATCGCGCAGCCAGCGGGTCTCGGGTACGGCGGTGAGAAGCGCTTCGACGAGCCCGTTGAGCGGCGCCGTATCAGAGCTGATGTCGGCTTCGAGCGCGAGGTCGCCGCGCGCGAGCATGACCGCCATCCCGTGATCGCCAATCGTTCCCGATACGAGCACCGCATCGCCTGCGCGCACCTTTTCGGCGCGCAGCTCTCGACCCGGCGGGATCACGCCGACACCGGCCGTCGTGACGTACAGGCCGTCGGCTGCACCTTGATCGACGACCTTGGTGTCGCCCGTCACGATACGAACACCGGCGGCAGCCGCGGCCGAAGCCATGTCGGCGACGATCTCGCGCAACTCGTCGATCGCGAAGCCCTCTTCGAGCACGAACGCGGCCGAGAGCCAGTGCGGCCGCGCCCCGACGACAGCAAGGTCGTTGACTGTGCCGTGCACCGCCAAGTGACCAATTGAACCACCGGGGAAGCGGCGGGGCTTCACGACGAACGAGTCGGTGGTGAACGCCACGCGGTCCCCGCCGGGCAGCGCCATCGTGGCCGCGTCAACCTGCGGTGTGCGCTCGTGCTCGGCGTCGTCGAATGCCGCGAGGAACACGGCGTCGAGGAGCGCGGCCGACGCCTTGCCGCCCGCTCCGTGGGCAAGGGTGACGACGTCGTCGGTGAGTCGCGGGCGCCGCCGACGGAAGGCTTCGATGCGCTGCAGCACCGCGCCTTCGCGATCATCGGGTGCACCCGCGTGCTCACGCATGCGCGCTCGCAGTCACAAGCTGCTGAATCGCATCCCACAACACACAGCCCAGCGCCGCCTGCGTCTCCTGGATGCGGTGCACACTGTCGGCGCGCACGACGAGACACTGCTGCACATGGGGGCTCTGGGCCATGTCGCCTCCGGCGTAGCCCGCGAGACCGACCGTCAGCAGCCCGCGTGCATCGGCTTCCGCAAAGGCCTGGAGCAGGTTGTGGGAGTTGCCGCTGGTCGAGATGCCGAGCGCGATGTCGCCGTCGCGTCCGTGCGCGATGACTTGCCGAGAAAACACAAGATCGAAGCCGACGTCGTTCCCGAGGGCGGTGAGTATCGCCGTGTCGTCGACCAGCGCCCGCGCCGGGAGCGGCACGCCGTGCGGCGGGTGCGCGAAGAGCGCCGCGAGCGACGCGGCATCCGTCGAACTCCCTCCGTTGCCGAACGTGAGCAGGCGGCCGCCACCCTCGAACCGGTCGCGCATCGCGAGCGCGGTTGTCTCGATCGCCGCGCGCGACTCATCGAGCGTCGCCGACCGCAACGCGCGGCTCGCGCTCGCCTTGGCGGCCGCCGACCGCTCGAGGTCCGCCAGCAGCGCCGCGGCGTCGCGTTCGTCGCCTTCGAGGAACGGATAGAGGAAGCCGGTGCCGTCGCTCACGGTGACGATTCGTCCAGGATCGCGATCGCCGTCCCGGCATGCACGAGGACGAGATCGCCGGGCACGACGGGCCCGACGAGCGTGGTGTCGATCGTCTCGACGCCGCGCGCGCTGCGGACCGCGACCGTATGGGCGCTCGACCCTTCCAGCACCTCGGCCGGGCGGCCCTCGTCGGAGCAAGTGACGCAGGCTTCATCGTCGACGCACGGCTCCACCGTGAGCAGCCCAGGATGTTCGAAGCACACATGGGTCAGTTCCCAGAGCACGTGATACAGCAGCACGAGCGAGCCGTCGTAGCGCGCGAACGGGTTGGGCGCCTCGAGCCACAGCACATGATCGGCGGCATTGCCGGGTGGCCGCGCGCCGGCACCGATCCAGAGCGTCGTAACGCCCCACGCAGGCGCGCGCCGCATTACGTCCCGTACCGCCGGCTCACCGGATTCGCTCACTGCGACCACAATGTCGCCGGCGCTCGCAAGTGACCGGAGCGCGGCGACGGGATCCGCGTCGTCCACCGCGACGGCCGGCACCGCCCGCTTGCCGACGATCACGGGATGCACGAACTCCACCGCGATGTGGCGGGCGTGTTCGGGCCACGCCGGTGCCACGCACCACATCGTCGCGCCCGCCGCGAGTCGCCGTGCGGTGGTGAGCGCGGCGCGGGCCAGTTCCGCGGCCAGATCGCGGCTTCCCCAACGGAGCCCGGGCGCGGGATACTGCATCAGGGCCCCTTGCCCCAGTGCGGCCGGGTTGGCCCGGGGTACGTTGCGTCCGGGGGAACGAGATGACGGCGTCCGAAGCTCGCAATCATTCGACCACACGTTCGGCCGAAACTGCCGTCCTCGACGCGTTCGTCGACACGTCGAGCGATGCGATGTTCAGTCAAGATCCGCACAACCTCGTCGAAGTGTGGAACCGCAGCGCCGAGCGAATCATCGGCTATCAAGCGCACGAGATGCTCGGCCGCGCCTCCACCGTCCTGTTCCCGGCCCACCTGCGCGCAGACCTGGCGCGTGTGTTCGCAACGGTGGCGCGCGGAGAACGCGTCGACCATGTTGAAACGGAGATCGCGCGCAAGGACGGCATGAGCGTTCCCGTGTCGATGTCGGTGTGCCCGGTCGTCGACGGCGAGCAGATCACAGGTTCGGTCGTCGTCGCCCGTGACATCTCGGAACAGCGACTGGCGCAGGCCGCGCTGGCCGAGATGGAAGAGCGGCTGCGCGAAGGCGAGGCGATCGCGCACATCGGCCGTTGGCTTTGGGATCTCGGCACCGACACCGTGCAATGGAGCGAGGAACTGCACAACATCCACGGGGTCGATCCGCTCGACTTCGGCGGCACCCTCGAAGCCCATGTCCGCTGTATCCACCCGAGCGACCGAACCCGGGTCCTCACCGCCTTGCGGGCCGCGGTGGCCACCGCGCGCCCACTCGACGTCGAGTACCGCGCGGTTCGGCCCGGCGGGGTGCTGCGGCACGTGTATCTCCGCGCCGCACCCGC
>JBEVDP010000145.1:0-8027 GCA_040513235.1 Acidimicrobiia bacterium
GATGGCGGCGGTCGCGCGCGCCAAGGGCATCGATGTCGAGACCATCCGGTTCGAGGACTGGACCCCGACCGGCGATTACGCGCTCGTGTACGCGGCGCAAGCCTGGCACTGGCTCGATCCCGCAGTCTCGTACGACCGGGCCGCCGACGCGCTCGCGCCCGGTCGATCGATCGCGCTGTTCTGGAACCGACCCGAGGAGTTCACGGGCCCGTTGGGCGCTGACATCAACGCGGTCTACCAACAGCTCGCGCCGGAGCTCGTCGACGGGTCAACCACGTGGCACTTGGAGCAGTGGGGCGATCGGCTCGACGAGAGCGGACGCTTCGAATCCGCGGACCGGCAGTCGTTCCCGTGGATCGAGCGCTACTCGGCAGATGAATACACCGCGCTGATGCAGACGCACTCGAACCATCGAATGCTTCCCGACGCGCAGCGCGAGGCGCTCCACACCGCGATTCATGGCGTCGTCGTCGCGCACGGCGGCGCGGTCGACGTCACGTACCGCGCCGACTTGTTCCTCAGTCGGCGATCCTGAGCGCGACCGCGGGCTGGATCTTGGCGGCCGCGCGCGCCGGCGCGGCGGTCGCGATGAGCGTGAACAGCAGCGTTCCAATCACGAGCACCGCGATACTGAACACCGGAATCGTGAACTCGAGGCCCCCGCCGAACTCGTCGGTCAGGGTCATCGAGTACGCGGTGACGAGCGCGAGGATCACGCCGACCAGCACCCCTTCGACGGCGACGAACGCAGATTCGACGACGAACGAAGACCGCACGGCCTTGGCCTCGAATCCGAGCGCGCGCAGCACGCCGACTTGGCGGCGGCGCTCGCGCACGGCCCGGACCATGATCACGCCGATGCCCGCGACGCCGATCACGAGCCCGAGCGCGAGGTAGGCGCGCATCATGCGGAAGAACTGATTCTGCTGCGCAAACGCTTCGTCGACGAGATCAATGATCGGGTCGGCATCGCCGCCGTTGTCGAGGAACCGGCCGCGGAAATCGACCGCAAACGCGGCGGGATCGTCGACGGCGACATAGGCGCGACTCGGGACGGCGCTCTCGCCGAAGACTTCCCGGGCCGCGTCGACCCCCATCCAACCGCCGTTGAACAGGAAGTCGTTCGGGCCGATCGCGGCGACAGTCAACGTCGTTTCCCGCCCGCTCACCGGGTCACGGATCGTGAACGAATCGCCGATGTCGAGTTCGTCCCCGGGCGGACCCGCGCCCTGGTTCAAGAAGAAGTCGTCGACGATCGCGAGGCTCGGGTCGTTCAGGACAGCCTCGTACGCCTCGACGTTGCTGCCGTAACCGCCGGTGTCTTCCAGAATCGGGGGCCCATTGTCGATGAGCGCCTGGTCGAATCCGGTCATCGGAATGTTCAACGAATCGTCGTCGCCGTCGGGCGTCACCTCGGCCACCCTGGTGACGAGCGGCGCCACCGCGTTCACGCCCGGTTCGCTCGCGAGTGCGTCGAGGTCGACCGGGTTGCTCGGGTTCGACGTGACAAGCACGTCGAACCCGCCCGAGAGGTCGTCCGCGAACTCGTCGGTCTGGCCCGCGAACATCGACGTGAGCACCGTCACGTATACGAGGATGAACACGACGAGCGCGAACATACCGAGCGTCATCGACGTGCGGAAGCGCCGAGCCAGCGGATACGCAAGCCCGAGGCGCACCGACAAGGAGCGAGGCCGGAAGCGAGCGAGTGCGTGGCCGATCGCGTGTTGGTGCTGTGCGATCAGCACGACCGACGCGCCAACGAGCAGCAAGCCCTGGAGCACGAAGATGAAGACGTCGAAATCGGCATCGAGCGCGATCGCAACGGGCACGCACACAACACCCCAGGCGAGCACGATCGCGGCGAGGACACTCGTGACGGGGCCCCGCGGCAGGTTGCGAGCGAGCGCGGGACCCACGCCGCCAACCACGAGCGCAGGGCCGACGATCAGCGGGAAGAACGCCGCTGATCCCACACCGCTCGCAGTCATGATCAGGCCCAGCGCTGCGAGGCCAAGCCCGGCGTACAGCGCGCGCTTGCGCGGCCGCTTCCGTGCGGGCTCGTTGATATCGCGGATCGCTTGGATGATGTTGAAGCGGCTCAACCACACGCTCGTGATCGAGACCGTCACGATCGCGATGGCAAACCCGAGCATGAAGCCTTGCTGCACGCTCGACCATTCGAAGTTGTAACGCAACGAGAGCTGGAACTCCTCGTCGCCCGTCGAGAACGCTCGGCTCGCGCCCTCCATGAGGAGGCGTGCGAGGCCGAGGCCGGCGAACGTTCCCGCGATCGCCGACACGAGCGCGTAGCACCAACCTTCGAGGGCGAAGCCGCCAACGAGGCCGGAGCGACGGAGGCCGAGTGCGCGCAACATGCCGAGCTCGGACTTCCGCTCGTCGCCCAGCATGAAGAAGATGTTCACGAGCAACAGGATCCCGGCGAGAACCGCGAAGCTGCCGAGTGCGGTATAGAGCTGCGTCAGGGACTCGCCCGCGAGATCGGCGTTGTCGAGCACGCGCTGCTTCACGTCGTCGACGTTGGCGGGCAGGCCGGCAACCTGCGCCTCGAGCACGGGCATGACCGTGTCGGTGAGTTCCGCCCCGTCCTCCACGCCCCCGCGGTTCGAGACCGCGACGAGCGCTTGCGGGGGTTCGCCGTCGACGACGCGCGCCTCGTAGAGCGCAGCGACCGTGCCCGGCGCGAGAAACAGGTTGTACGAGGTCGTCTGCGGCCCGCGCCAGAAGCCGGCGATGCCGCGCTGAGGCAAGACGTCGGTCACCTCGAGCCGGGCTTCGGACCCGTACAGGAAGATGTCGATCTCGTCGCCGATATCCACTTCCAACGAGCGCGCGAGGTCCTCGCCGATCGCGGTAGCTCCGGGCGCTGGTGTCTCCCCTTCGATGCCCGTGGCCGCGGGATCGCCGCCGAACTCGCGTGCGACCGCGAAGTCGGTTTCGAGCAGTTGCACTTGTTGTTCGGCCCGGCGTGGTTCGGTCGTCGTCGCGGACGCCGCGCTCGCGCGCAGCATCGGGAGTACGCCGTCGACGTCGGGGTCGGAGAAGTCGTCGAAGCGCGCGAACAGGATCTCGCCGTCGTCGAGACCGTTCGCGGACACCAGCTCGTCGACCGGCCCGAGCTGGTCGTGCGCACCCGCGCGCAAGGACGCGGTGAACGAATCACCGACGACGAAGCTTCCGGTCATGATCGCCGTGCCGAGCAACGCCCCGAGTACGACGAGCAACGATTCGCGGGGTCGGCGGATCGCGTTGCGGAACGCGAGCCGCCGCAATACCGGCTTGAAGAACAGCAGGAACAGGAACGGCAGCGAGAGAACGAGGACGACGGGCATCGACTCAGCCGACTGGGGTCGTAACCTGCTCGTCGCTCACGATGCGGCCGTCGCGCATGCGGATCAGGCGATGTGCGGTGTTGCCGACTCCTTCGTCGTGCGTCACGACGATCAGCGTGAGGCCCTCTTGATTGAGTTGGCGCAAGAGATCCATCACCGTGTCCGCCGTCTCGGAGTCGAGCGCGCCTGTGGGCTCGTCGGCCCACACGACACGCGGTTGCCCGGCGAGGGCGCGCGCCACTGTGACGCGCTGCTGCTCACCACCCGACAACTCGGTCGGACGGTGCTTCAACCGATGCCCCAGGTTCAAGCGTTCCAGCGACTCGCCCGCGCGCCGGCGCGCCTCCTTCGGATCGACACCGGCGAGCAGCAACGGCAGTTCGACGTTCTCGATCGCGCTGAACACGGGGATGAGGTTGTACGCCTGGAAGATGAATCCCATCGACGACGCGCGGTTGCGGGTGCGCTGACCGTCGGAGAGTTCGTGGATGTCGACGCCGTCGAGCAGCACCCGCCCTCCGTCGATGACGTCGAGGCCGGAGCAACAGTTCAACAACGTGGTCTTGCCCGAGCCCGACGGGCCCATCACCGAGACGAACTCGCCCTCGTTCACCACGAGATCGACGCCGTGGAGGGCGACGACCTCCTCGGCTCCGGTCCGGTAGATCTTCTCGACCGCGTCGGCCAGCAACAGCGCCTCGCCCATGGGCGCCAGGCTATCGGGGCCTTGTGAATGCTCTCACAATGTGGGCTGGGATTCCGCCCAGTGCCGCGTTCAGGCCTTCGACCAGGAGCCTTTGAACGCCGAGCCTTCTACTTTGCCTTCGGCCTTGAGCTTCACGAGGTGAGCCTGCACCTGGCGGTTGGCCATCTCGACGAGGCCTTCGGGAAGATCCGGATACAACTCCTTCACGATGCCGGCGATCTTGGCCGGGCCCTGGTCGAGGCGCTTGAGGATCTGACGCTCGCGCATCCTGCGGTGCGCGACGTACTCGTCGAGACACGCCTTCGGGTCCGTGATTACGTCGCCGTGACCGGGCGCGATGCGGGAGACGCGCTTGATCTTGCGCAGCCGGTCGAGCGACGCGAGGTACTGAATCATGTCGCCGCCCCGCTGCGGGTTCACGACGGTGGTCGTGCCGTTCAAGACGTGGTCGCCCGTGAACAGCATGCGCTCCTCCTCGAGAAAGAAGCACACATGGTTGGGCGCATGGCCCGGTGTGTGGAGTGCCTCGAGTCGAAACTCGGTGCCCTCGATCGTCGCACCGTCGGCGAGCACGAGATCGAGCTTCAGGTCGAAGTTGTCGGCCTTCGGGATCTTGGCTCCGAACCCGGCGAGCACTGCGCCGGTCTCTTCGCGGATCCGTTGCGCCGCCGGCCAGTGGTCAGGGTGGGTGTGGGTGAGAAGCACCCAGCGCACGCGGTCCCGCATCGACGCGCCGATGATCGCGTCGATGTGACTGTCGACCGCGGGACCGGGGTCGACGACCGCGACCTCGTCGATTCCGACCAGGTAAGTGTTCGTCCCCGGGCCGGTCATCAAGCCCGGGTTCGGCGCGATGACGCGCCGGACCAGCGGCGAGAGCGCGCTCGGAACGCCGGGAACCAGCTTCGGCGGTTCGGGCTGTTCGTCGGAACGCGACGCGGCGGCCGGCATCTAGAGCACTCCTTCGCTGAGGAAGCGGGCTTCGGCGCGAGGGTCGAGATCCGGGAGCGGAATCGTCCAGGTGGAGGCGAGCGCCGGGTCGTCGCCCGGCAGGAGCACGCGTTCGCCGGTGCCGTCGGGCACGACGACCGGACGGCCACCGGGATGGCGCGGTACCGCGTCGAGCGCGGCGAGCACTTCCGACGCGTGATCGAACCGCGCGAGTGTGGCAAGGCTGCGGAGTGTCGGGAGCACCAGGTCGATCTCGCTGCGCGAGTGCCGCTCCAACGCGACGATTGGGCGCACCCAATCGGACGCGACGAGTTCGACGTCGTCGTGCACGCCCGCGTGCCCATCGGGTGCGGCGGCGACGAAGAACCATGTGTCGTACCGCCGCGGGGCGCCGACGGGCGTGAGCCAGTGAGCAAAGATCCGCAGATCGCACGCGTCGATCACGAGCCCTTCCGTAGTGAGCACGTGGGCCATCGTCGCATGGCCGGCGTTCAACGCGTCGCGCCACTCCACCTTCGCATCGGCCGGCGCGCGCGAGGCGGCATCGCGCGCGAGCAAGATTCCGGCTTCCTCGAAGCACTCACGGACCGCCGCGACGCGCAACGAGAGACCGCCAGTTGCGAGGCCGTGCTCGGCACTCGCCGCGGCATCGTCGAGACCGACGACAGCACCTACGGCATCAGCATCGCCCGGGTCGACCGCACCGCCCGGGAACACAGTCGCGCCGGGACCGAACACTGCACGCGGCGTGCGTTCGAGCACGAACACCTCGAGCTCGGGTGCGTCGCGCAGGAGCATCACCGTTGCTGCGCTTCGGATCGGTGCGCCGCCGACGGGTCCCACCGGGCCGAGTCTACGTGGCGGGCGGACCGTTTCCGTCCTGGCGAATTCGTGCGAGAACTCGCCTACTCAGCGGAAACCGGCCCGGCGTGCAGCGCGAACGTGCTTACGTGAGCGACGAATTGATCGCCAGACTGAGGATCATTCCGACCACGAGGCCGAGCGCGGCGACGATGATCGCGACGTTCGCCAGCCGTTCGCCCTTGCTGCGCGCGACGAAACCGAAGACAAGACCGACACCACCGAACAGCGGCGGGCAGAACAAGAAGGCAACCGCGCCGAGCACGATGCCGGCGATCGAGAAGCCGATGCCCGGATCGGCCGGCGGTCCATGGCCCGGCCGGCTCCCCCACTGCGGATACCCCGGCTGTTGATACCCGGGCGGTTGGTATCCCGGCGGCTGCCCGTACGCGGGCGGTTGTCCGTAGGCAGGTTGCTGTCCGTACGGCGGTTGCGGTTGCCCGTATACGGACGCACCCGGCATTGGTGGTGGCCCCGGCGGCGGCGATTGCGGGGGCGGTGATTGCGTGGGCGGCGGCGCGTCCGAGGCCACGACAGGATGCCCGCATCCCGTGCAGTAACGCTCGCTCGGTTGGACCGCGGCCCCGCAATGCGCGCAGTTCATCGCGCGATCCTTACGAGACGTTGCGCCCGACGCCGCGGATGGACGGCCATCGCGATCAGTCGCGCGGCAACATGCGGCGGCGTTCGGTCTCGGTGAGACCGCCCCAGATGCCGTGGGGTTCTTTCACGCGCAACGCGAAGTCGAGGCACTCGCGGCGCACTTCGCACTGCGCGCAGATCGCTTTAGCCTTCGCTTCGCGCGCGTCGCGCTCTTCTCTTCGTTCCGGCAGCGTCGGTGGAAAGAACAACACCGACTCCGGACCCCTGCACGCTGCGCTCAGGTGCCAAGTTTCGTGGATGATTCCCAGCGCCACGATCTTGCCCCCCTTCGTCCCCAGCCGAGACGCGGCGAACGTAGCGCCGCACGTATGCCCTGACAAAGGCCCAGTTCAAACCTTGTGGATGAACTTGTGGATGAAATTGTGGATGACGAACCTGACGGCTCAGTGGCGTTTCGAGCGGTCGCGGTAGTCACGCGCGCCACCAGCACTCGGTTCGACTTCCAACACGACACCTTCGACAGCGACGACGCGGATCTCGTCACCCGACTTGATCGGTGTCGCGCGATTCGTCCGGGCGCGCCACAGCGCTTCGTTGATGCGCACGACCCCGTCCGGAGCGACATCGACCTCGGCCGTGCCCATTTCGCCAACGAGTTCTTCGCGCCCAATGGTCGGCGTCGAGAAGCGCGCGCGCACCATCGCGGTCATGCCCGACAGCATGAAGAGCACCGCGCCACCGCACACGATCAACAGCACCCACCACGCGGGATCGAGACGCGACGAACCGCCGTACAGCCAGATCGACCCGGCGACAAGTGACGCGCTGCCGATGAACGTCCACGCGCCGAGGCCACCCGCTTGCAAGTCGATCGAGAGTCCGACGAGTCCGAGCAATACCAAACCCATCGCCCACCACTGCACGGGTAGGTGCGAGAAGCCGAAGCACGCGCCGACAACCGCGAGCGCGCCGACGAAGCCCGCGATGCCGACGCCCGCGGTGAAGAACTCGAAGATGATCAACAAGAAGCCGACGACGAACAAGAAGTACGCGACCCAGGGGGTCACCAGCGTGTGCGCAAGTTGCTGACCGAGGTCGAGCTTGTGGAAGCGCACGACTTGGTTCGGCTGGCGCCGGCGATCGCGGCCCTCTCCGACCACGTCGGCCGTGTCGAGCACGATCTCTTCACCATGCACCGTAACCGGGACGCCGTCGAGAGAGACGATGAAGTCGCCGACGGTCGGTTGGATCGAGTTCACGACATCGAGTTCTTCCGCATCTCCGGCTGAGAGACGCCTGTCGACAACGGCTTCCGATGAGTCCACCGCGCGACCGTTCGCCTCTTGCGCGGCGGCGACGCGCGCCAGCACGTCGTCACGCGGCGGGTCGCCGCTGTCGAAGTTCAACGGGTAGGCGGGCCCGATCCCGGCGCGTGACGCCATCGACACGATTGGCGCGCTGAGCGCGAGCAGCGCGCTCGCGCCGCGCGCGTTGCCGCCGGAAGGACCGACCCACACGCCGATCGGGATCGTCGCGTTCTCGAAGAGGTCGAC
>JBEVDP010000146.1:0-3607 GCA_040513235.1 Acidimicrobiia bacterium
ATCGGGGGCGGGCAGCACGTCGAGGAAGTTGCCGCCGCTCGACCAGAGCACGTCGAGATCACCGCGGCGCGCGGCCTCCACCATCGACGCGGCATCGAGGCCGGGCGTCGAGGGCACCGGAAACCCCCATTGCGCGGCGAGCGCATCGGCGTTGTCGGCAGTGATCGGCAACCCGCCCGGAAACGCGGTGGCGTAACAGCCCATTTCGGCGCCGCCTTGCACACCCGAGTGCCCGCGGATCGGCATGAGGCCGGCGCCGGGGCGGCCGACGTTGCCGCGCGCGAGGGCGAGGTTGACGATCGCGTACACGTTGTCGACGCCGCGCTCGTGCTGCGTGATGCCCATCGACCATACGAGCACAGCCGACTCGGCCTGCATGTACATGCGGGCGAAGCGCTCCATGTCGTCGCGCGACACGCCCGACAAGCGCTCGAGATCGTCGAACCGGGCTTCTTCGAGATGGTCGAGGAGACCGTCGAACCCGTTGGTGTGCTCGGTGACGAACTCCTTGTCGATCCCGCCCACCGCGAGCAGCACCTTGAGCACGCCGTTGCAGAACGCGACGTCGCCGCCCGTATGGACCCCGAAGAACTCGTCGGTGATCTTTGTGCCGAACATCGCGCTCTCGACGTTCGAGGGCACCCAGTAGCGCTCGAGCCCCGGTTCGCGCAGCGGATTCACGACCGCGACCCGCGCGCCCCGCTTCTTGGCGAGGTACAGGTACTTCATGAACACGGGTTGGGCGTTGGCGACGTCGGCCCCGAACAGGACGATGAGGTCGCTGTCGATCACGTCGCGGTAGGAGCACGTCGTCGCGGCGACGCCGATCGCATCCTTCAACGCGTTCGTCGACGGCGCGTGGCACACGCGTGCCGCGTTGTCGACGTTGTTGGTGCCGATGAACCGGGCCGCTTTCTGCGCGGCGTAGTACACCTCGTTGGTGATACCGCGGGCGGTCAGGTAGAGACCGATGCGGTCGGGTTCGGCGAGGCGGACGCGATCGGCCACGAGATCGAGCGCGTCGTCCCACGCGACAGGCCGGAATCCGGCGTCGCCGCGGTGACGCACCATCGGGGTACCGAGCCGGCCCAGCTCGCGCAGCTCGCGCCCATTCAACTTCGACAGCGCGGCAACGTCGGCGAGCCGTTCGTCGGCGATGGCGGGCGCGGTGTTTACTTTCAGGAGTTCCAAGCGCGTCGTGCACAGGTGGACGCCGGTGATCGTCCAGTCGTGGAACCCGGCAACGCCGAGCGCGCATCCGTCGCACACACCCTTGCGCAGGATCCGCCACGCAAACGGCAGGCTGCGCCGGTTGTCCCAAACGGTCCGGGCCATGTCGCGGTAGTGATGCGGCTTCTGCTCTCCCGCGCCATTCGGCTTCCACCCGACCCAGAGGTCGCGCCGCGGCCGCTTCGACGTGCGGACGAGACCCTTTCGGCGGCGGCTCATGTCAGGCGACGTCGATGCGTTCGGGATGCGTGTACACATTGAAGCGGTCATCGCGCAGGAATCCGACGACCGTCTGGCCGAACCGTGCCGCGGCCGCGACGGCCAAGCTCGATGGCGCCGAGACCGCGCACAACACGGGGATGCCCGCGACCGCGGCCTTCTGCACGAGTTCGAACGAAAGGCGTCCCGAGACGAGCAACATCTCGTCGGCGAGCGGCAGTTGCCGTTCGAGCAGTGCGTGACCCACGAGCTTGTCGAGCGCGTTGTGGCGGCCGACGTCTTCGCGCACCGCGTAGAGCGCGCCGCTCGCGTCGAAGCGAGCGGCCGCGTGCAACCCGCCCGTCTCGCCGAACAGACGTTGGTGCTCGGCCAGCACATCGGGGAGCTTGCGCACGGTCGCCGATGCGACCTGCGGCCCCGCCCCGACGGGCGCGCACCGGACCTCGAGCTCTTCGAGCGCGCCCTTCCCGCAGATCCCGCACGACGAATTGGCCAGGAACCGCCGCGTACTGACCGATGCCACGATCGGGAACCGCAACCGCACGGTGACGACGTTGTACTGCTGCTCACCGTCGCCGCCGAGGCAGTAGGCAACAGTGTCGATGTCGTCGGCGCGAGCCACCACGCCTTCGGTGAGGCAAAAGCCCGCCGCGAGCTCGAAGTCGTTGCCGGGGGTGCGCATGGTGACCGCGAGCGGCACCGCGTCCTCGGCCGGACCGTGCACGCGGATCTCGAGCGGTTCCTCGGTCACGAGCCGATCGGGGCGGCGCGTTTCGGTATCGCCTTCGACCGCGCGCACCTGCACCGCCGTCACAGGTCGACGTACGGGCACACCGAGGTCGGTCAACGCTCGCCCTTCATGACCCTATGGGCCTTCATGACCCCAGGGTACGTGTCCACTCTTCGGGAGTGTCGATGTCAACGAGCGCGTCGGGGCGTCCGGCAACGGGCTGCCACGCCGACTCGGGGAGCAGCTCGATGTGCTCATCACCCACGGCCCGGAACGACGTCGTGCCCGCTCGGCGCGCATTCCGGGCCGCGCCCAGCCAGGAACGACCGTAGCGCGCACAGCCGTACTGGGTCCGCCCATCGGCAACCGCGGCGACCGACTCGTCACCGGGCCAGTGCACGAACAGCCCGAGCAGTGGGACCTCGACGAACGGCATGTCGCACGCGAGAAGCAGGACGCTGGTCGCGTCCAACGCATCGGCGCCGGCAAGGAGTGCAGCCAACGGGCCCGACCCGGGCGGTTGCTCGCGAATCGTGCGCAGCGTCGTGAATCCCGGTCCGGCCTCGACGACGGGGTCGCATACCTCGCCGAGCACGCGCGCGGCGCGGGACGCCAGGGTCTCGCCACGCCACTCGATCGTCGCCTTGTCGGTTCCCATGCGGCGGCTCGCGCCGCCGGTGAGCAGGATGCCCGGAAGCACCTCAGGCCCGGAGCGCGTAGCCCACGACCGCCCAGCCGGGGGCGCGCTTCTCGAGCAGGACCCGGTTGTGCACGCTGCCTTCTGCCGTTGTCACCGACGTGACGACTACCGCGGTCTGGCCGGTGGCGACGACGTCGTCGACGACCACATGCGCGCTCATCTTGGCGGCGTGCTCGCTGGCGGCGAACGCGGCGCGCTTCGCGGCGACGAACTGAGCGCGGGGCATGCCGTCGCGCAGCTCGTGCCCGGAAAGGTCGTACAGCAAGTCGAAGTCGAGGCTTTCCCACGCGTTCTCGTACGCGATCGCCACGTCGGCCGGTCCCGGCCCGGGATCCATGCCGAACCCGATCCACACAACGAAGAGCAGTCCGAGGACGACGAGCAGCGCAATCAGCAGCGGCATCTATCCGTTATCCGTGTCCCCGAACGCGAGGTCGATGGCGGCCGCGAGTTCGAAATCCATAGTGGTGAGGCCGCCGGCGTCGTGCGTGGTGAGCGCGACCCGGACCTTGCGCCACCGGATGTCGAGGTCCGGGTGGTGGTTCGCTGCTTCGGCGTGGAAGCCGATGCGCACCACGAACGCGATCGCGTCCGCGAAGGACGCGCACTCGAAGGTGCGGGCGATCTCGTCGCCGGTGCGGGACCACTCCGGTCGTTCCGCCAGCGCGGCGGCGATCTCGGCTTCGGCAAGTTTCGAGGGCCGGGCCATGGCTCCATTCAACTCCGTC
>JBEVDP010000147.1:0-2597 GCA_040513235.1 Acidimicrobiia bacterium
TGCCGTTCGCGCCGGAACCGTTTGCTGCTCCAACCGATCGCGACATGCTGCCGTCCGAACGCCGGGCGTTCGTTCGCACGCATCGCACATGCGTCTTCGGCTATGGCCGCCGCCACGACGGGCCGGCGATGTCGGTCGTCTATTACGTGTCCACCGATGACGACGAGCTCCTCATCTCGACGATGGCCGCGCGGAGCAAAGCCGGCGCGGTCGCGCGTAATCCCAAGGTGAGTCTGTGCGTCCTCGACGAACGGTGGCCGTTCTCGTACTTGCAGGTCTGCGCCGACGCCGTCGTCGACCTTGACACTGATCTCATCATCGACGTCAGGGTCGCAGTAGGTACGCGCAGGGCAGGTCAACCGCTCGGCGAACAGTCCGCCCCGTCGTCGCACCCAAACCAGCCGGGAAGACAATGCAACCCTGGAACCCCGAACCCGGAGTGGATCCCCGGAGCCGGTGTTGCTTACATGTGCGGGTTAGCTGTTGCGGACGCGTCCGCGCGGCGAGCGTGCTTTGGCGCGTGTGATGCGGTCCTCTTCGTCGAAGAGGACGTACCAGCCCTTGCCGCGCCGCTTGGCTTCGTACGTGGCGGCGTCCGCCTGGGCCAGTACGTCGTCGCCGTTGCGGGTGTCGTGCGACGCGATCGCAATGCCGACGCTCGCCGCGATGCTGTGATCAGCCGAGCGCGGCCGCGTAGAACTCCCGCATCGTCTCGTCGGCGATCCTGGTGTCGAAGCTGTCGTGTTCGTGGTGAATCACGAGGCTCGGGCAGAACCAGTCGCGGTCGCCCGCGAAGTAGTGGGGAGACCCGCGGACGCCGCGCGCCCGGCCGCGTTCCCAGTCGGTGCGAATCGCCGATTCCGCGGCATCGGGTTCGAGGGACTCGACGCCGAACTGCTTTGCGATCGCATCCAGAACGTTGGGATTCGTGACGTCGAGGCCGCGCTCGAACAGGGCATCGCGCACGGCCAAGCTGACCGCTTCGCCGACCGCGTCGTCGACCGCGTACGCGGCGGCGGCAAGCCCGAAGGCGGGAATCGATGTCGACGGAAAGTTCGCGGTGTCGAAGCCGGCGAACAGTTCGACAGCGACCTGCGATCGCAGCGCGTCGACCTCGGTCGCCACGAGTTCCCGATCGATCTGGCTACCGTTCACCCACTCGAGCGGCCATGCGCGCACGCGTAGGCGCGCATGCGCGCCCCGGGCCCGGCGGGCTTCCACCAAACGCCGTAGGCCGACGTGAGCGAACGGGCAGGCGATGTCGGCGAACACCTCGATGCGCGTCATGTCGACCTCACGTGAAGATGATCTCGCCGCCGGCGGCCTTCTCGTAGAACTCACCGACGGTGATGATGTCTTGCACCTGCTCGATGAAGTCGTCCTTGTCGAGCCCGAACAGGTCGACCGATGCTTTGCACGCGTACATGCCGGCGCCCGTGTCGGCGATCATCTCGACGAACTCCGGAATCGAGGGAATGTCGAGCTCGCCGATCTTGTGCTCCATGTAGTGCGTCATCACGCTCGACATGCCCGGCACCCCGCCCAGCCACGTCGCGAGATGCAGCCCCGGGTTCCCGACCGTGGCGAGCTTGATGTGCTCGTGCCGCTTCTTGTGGATCACGTCGAGCCCGAAGAACGTGAAGAACAGATTCGCTTCGATCCCTTCGGCGCGTGCACCGTTCGCCATGATCAAGCCGGGGTACACGCCGTCAAGCGAACCCTTGCTGATGATGATCGAAACCTTCTCGATCGGCTCGTTGCCCATCGTGTGCCCCTTTCGTCAGATGCAGCCGCGCGGCTTGGGGATCCCGGCGATCTTGGCCGCGACCTTGGCCGGCCCCTTCGGGAACAGCTCGTACAGTTCTTTCACCGATACGCCCGACGCCTTGCCGAGCACACGCACGGTGGGTCCCGTGCCCTTGCTCTCGTACTCGGCGCGCATGAAGCGGATCACCTGCCAATGGCGATCGGTCAGCGTCTCGATGCCCTCGGCGCGGCCCAGCTCAGCAGCCATCGCTTCGGTCCACACGTCGGGATCGACGAAGAAACCTTCGTCGTTTACCTCGACGGCGTGACCTGCGAGCGTTGTCGTCGTCATCGCGTCATTCCTTTCTTTCCGGCCGCGGGCATGTCGGGACCGACGCCCGGAACGTCGCGGCCGGGCAGCAGCACGTGCCAGTAGAACCACTGGAACATCAACTTGCCGAGGTGGTTCAGCCGCGATTCCTTCAGCAACGGAAGGCCGACCGGCCCCGGGAAGTGACCCGGAAGCGGCTCGGTGTCGTAGTTGAAGTCGATCAGCAAGGCCTTGCCGAACCCGGTCTCGACGAAGCAGTTCGCGTGCCCGTCGTAGGACCCGTCCAGCGGTTCCCCGCTCAGGAACCGGCGCACGTTCTCGACGAGCACCTCGCCTTCGAAGTGAGTGACCGATCCTGCTTTCGACGCGGGGAGCGCGGTCGCGTCGCCGATCGCGAAGATGTTCGGCTTGGCCTTCGCCTGCAACGTGTGCTCGTCGGTCGGCACGAAGTCGAGTTCATCTCCGAGCCCCGCCGAGCGGGCGACGTATTCGGCACCGCCGTGCAATGGCACGACGACCG
>JBEVDP010000148.1:0-15519 GCA_040513235.1 Acidimicrobiia bacterium
TCTGCACGTGGAGCGGGCCGAGGTAGTCGTCGTCGGTCCAGAAGTAGCCCTCCTCGCAGAACACTTCGAGCCGGCGACTCGATTCGCGCGTGAGCACCTGGTGCCACACGCTCGTCAGCTGCGCGACCGAGCCATCGGCGTACGAGAACATGAGCGCGGCGACGTCGTCGATGCCGGCGTGACCAAAGCGCGACGTGGTGCGCGCGGAGACGGCGACCGGATCGCCGAGCAGCCACCGGAGGATGTCGACGTCGTGGATCGAATGCTCGATCAGCGTTCCGCCCCCGGCCGCCTCGACGTCTTTGCGCCACGTCGATCCGTACATGCCCTGGATCGGGAAGTACTGGTCGTCGCGGAACACGGTCGCGAGTGGCTTCCCGTAGTCGCCCGACGCGATCCGCTCGGCGAGGATCGTGAACACGGGCGCGTAGCGCAACACGAGGCCGACCTGATGCGGCACTTGTTCGAGCGCGGCGGCGACCCGCTCGCAGTCGGCGAGTGTGGGCGCGAGCGGCTTCTCGCAGAAGATCGCCCGCGCCTTGTCGGCCGCACATTCCACCACGTCGAGGTGACCGGCGGTCCATGTGCAGACCCACACCGCGTCGACGGCGTCGACGAGTTCTTCCAGTGAGGATGCGGGCTCGGCGCCGTGGTGCCGCGCAAAGCGTCGCGCGCGTTCGGGTTCGATGTCGAAGGTCGCGGTGACCGCCGCGTCGATGAGTCCCGCGGTGGCAAGCCGCTTGAGCGCATAGGAGTGCACGCCTCCGATGTGGCCGCAACCGACGAAGCCGATCCGGATCACGACTGGTCTCCCCCGTCGATGAGGGTGGCGGGGCGGACGGCCTGGTCACCGAAGCGTTCGCGTACTGCGTCGGCCGCGCGCTCGATGCGCGCGAGGCGATCGTCGTGTTCGTTTGCAGCTTCGACGTCCTCATCGAGCGCGAGGATCTGTTGCGACGCGATCTCGGCCGAGAGTTGCGACAATGACACGCCGAGCAGTCGGACTCCGCGCTCGAGCTCGAACCCGTCGAGCAAGGCGCGCGCGGTCGCGACGACGAGCGCGGTGTGGTCGGTCGCGGCGGGCAACGTGCGCGACCGCGTGCGGGTCTCGAAGTCGCCGAAGCGGATCTTCATCGTCACCGTCCGTGCCACGAGCCCGCCGCGGCGCATGCGAATCGCGGCGCGATCGGCGAGCCTCGACAACTCCCGCTCGCACTCGGCGCGCGTATGCAGATCGCGATCGAACGTCTCTTCCGCGCCGATCGACTTGACGCCGCGGTCGGGCACGACCGCACGCTCGTCGTCGTTGTGGGCCAGCGCTCGCAGGTGGTGGCCGAGCGACTGACCGAGCGCGCCGACGAGCACGTCTTGGTCGACGTTCGCAACATCACCGATCGTGCGGATACCCATGCGGTCGAGCTTCTTGAACGTCGCGGGCCCGACGCCCCACAGGCGCGTGACGGGGAGCGGCTCGAGGAACGCGAGCTCCGTCCCCGGCTCGATCACGAGCAGGCCGTCGGGCTTGGAGAGATCGCTGGCGAGCTTGGCGAGGAACTTGGTCGTGGCCGCGCCGATCGACGCGGTGAGTCCCGTCTCGGCCCTGATCTGGGCGCGCAGCAGCATCGCGACGTCTCGTCCGGAACCGTGCCGGCGACGCACGCCCGCGACGTCGACGAACGCCTCGTCGATCGACAGCTGCTCGACGAGCGGGGTCACGTGCGTCAGGATCGCCATCACGTCGTGACTCTTCTCGGAGTAGCGATCGAACCGCGGCGACAGGAACACGCCGTCCGGGCAGGCGCGACGGGCGCGCCACGTCGGCATCGCGGAGTGGACGCCGAATGTGCGCGCTTCGTAGCTGGCCGCGCACACGACGCCCCGGTTCCCGGTGCCGCCGACGATCACCGGTTGGCCGCGCAAGGTCGGATCGTCGAGTTGCTCCACCGATGCGTAGAACGCATCGAGGTCGACGTGCAGGACGCTGGCGTCGTCGCGCGAGCCCGGCATCGTCTACGGCGTGCGGACGACGCGCATCGACGCGCGGTCGGTGCCGTGCACCTCGTACGAGAACGCACGCGAGCTGTCGGGCTGCCATCGTTCGGAGATCCAGGCACACAGTGGCTCGCGCACCCAAGGCGGGCACGCGGCCAGTCGCAGGTCGCACTCGGCCGCGGGAACGAAGGCCGCCTCGACGACGATGCCGTCGGGATCGGCGACGGCGAGGTCGCCGTCGTACCCGTCGGCGAGGTGCACCTCGCAGCGCATCCGCCAGCCCATGTCGGGCGCGAACGCGTGCACCTCGTAGAGCGGCCCGCTCCACGCGCGGACCCGGAGCCCGGTCTCTTCCTCGACTTCACGCGTCAACCCGGCGAGCAGCGAGGCGTCGTCGGCATCGATCACGCCACCGGGCGTGCTCCAGTCCTCGAAGCCACCGCGGCGCTGGTTGCGCACGAGCAGGACGCCGGCATCCGTTACGACGAGGCCTCCGGCCACGGTCCACTCGCGCATCGCCGGTCAGTCTCGCGCGGACAGCGCTCGGTACGATCCGGCCTCGTGGCCGAGCCCACCCCGCCTGCGCATCCGAACCAGCCGTCGCGTTGGACGCTCGCCCTTGCGTTCGCGGGCATCCTGTTCGCGGGACTGCTCGGCGCCGCCATCGGATGGGGCATCGTGAACGCGAGCTGCACGGAGGATCCGACGATCGGCGACCAGCTCATCGGCAGCGTTCCCGGCGTCGAGATCTCGACGCGTTCGTGCGACGCCGCCCTGGCCGGCGGCACCATCGTCGGCGCGGCGATCGCGGCAGTCGGTGCCGGTGTGGTCGCGGGCTTGATGCTGCGCGCGCAGTCGGAGTGGCGCACGCACCCGCCCGGTGCGCGGGCTACGCGAGCGCGATCCGGCGGAACCCCTCGGCGTACGTGACGCCCGCGGCCTTGCCGGCCGCCTCTGCCGTCGCGCGCAGAAACTCGCGGAACCACTCGCCCGTGTCGGAGAGTTGGCTCGCGTGGCAGAACAACGCTTCGATCTTGCGATCGAGGGTGCCCGTGACGTCGATCCAAACGTTGGGATCGAAGGTGCCCGACAGGTACAGCGCGCTCGGCTGGTGCACGTCGAGACCTTCGGTGCGCAACTCCGGGAAATAGTGCGGGTTGCCGGCGGCAGGCGTGACGGCGTCGATCGTCGCCCAGCCGGTGACGCGATGGTCGCGGTGGTTCACGTACGCGTCGCCGAAGAACACCGACGTCGGGTCGGGACACAAGACCACGTCGGGCCGGAGAGTGCGCACCGCGCGCACGAGCTGCAACCGCAGCGCGCGGTCGTCGACGATCTCGCCGTCGGGATGATCGAGATGGTGCGTGGCGGCGACGCCGAGGACGCGCGCCGCCGCGGCCGTCTCCTCGACGCGCAGCCGCCCGAGGGCATCGACGTCGGCGTCGGGATCAGAGGTGCCCTTGTCGCCCCGAGTCGTGACGAGCACGTGAACTTCGGCACCGCTGTCGGCCCAGCGGGCGAGCGTGCCGCCTGCCGAGATCTCGGGGTCGTCAGGGTGCGCGTAGACCGCGAGCACACGCGCCGGAACCTCGTTCTCCACGACAGCGGTCACGGGAGCGCCTCGCACACGCGGGCGATCGCGTCGTCGTCGACGTCCTTGTGCGTGATGAACCGAATCGTTTGCGGGTCGATCGTGCCCGCGAGGATCCCGGCGTCGGCGAGCTTCGGCAGGATGTCGCCGGGCAGCGCGGCGGTCGCGGCGCACACAATGTTCGTGCGAATGCGCGCGGGATCGACGGACTCGGGATACCGCTCGGCGAGCGCGTCGGCGAGCCGTCGCGCCCGCACGTGGTCGTCGGCGAGCCGGTCGACCATTGTCTCGAGCGCGACGATGCCCGCGGCCGCAATGATCCCCGCTTGCCGCATCGCTCCGCCGAATCGTTGCCGGTGCGCGCGGGCTTCGGTGATCACTGCGCGCGATCCGCACAGCACCGATCCGACCGGCGCGCTCAGGCCCTTCGAAAGGCAGAACATCACCGTGTCGGCCGCAGCAACGAGTCGGGCCGGTTCCTCGTCCAGGGCGATGGCGGCGTTCCAGATGCGCGCGCCATCGACATGCACCGGAACTCCGTGATCGCGGGCGACAGCGGCGAGGGCGCCGACCGTGTCCGCGCTCAGCGGCGCGCCGGACGCGGGCATGTGCGTGTTCTCGAGCGTCAGCAGGGAGATGTTCGCGAGATGGTGGTCGGCGCCCGCGAATGCGTCGGCCACATCGTCGACGGTCAGAATGCCGTCGGCATCGGCGAGCGGGCGCAACTGCACACCGCTGTTGAGCGGCGCGGCCGCGGCTTCGTAGCGGAACACGTGTGCGCGCGCCGGGCACAATACGTCGGTGCCGGGCCGGGCGAGCACCCTGATCGCCAGTTGGTTGGCCATCGTCCCCGACGGCACGTAGAGCGCAGCTTCCTTGCCGAGCAAGCGCGCGGCCAGAGTTTGCAGGCGGTTGACGGTCGGGTCCTCGCCGTACACGTCGTCGCCAACCTCGGCGTCGGCCATCGCCCGCCGCATCTCCGGCGTCGGCGTCGTGACCGTGTCACTCCGGAGATCGACCATCTTCATGGTCGCACTCGCTGCGGGCCGGGATACCCGCCCCGCGGCCGCTCGCCGCTCGGGCGAGTTCGCTCACTCGCTTCGCTCGCTCCGCTCACCGCGACTCGTCCGTTTTTCACCGTTGCACGGGGCGTATGAGCCCCTCCTGGATCACCGTCACCGCGAGGGCGCCGTCGCGGCGGTAGATGAACCCTTCCGCGAGGCCGCGTCCGCCCTGGGCCGACGGGCTCTTCTGGTGGTACAGCAACCATTCGTCGGCGCGCAACGGCCGGTGGAACCACATCGCATGGTCGAGGCTCGCGATCATGAAGCGGTCGTCGTCCCACGAATTGGCGTGTGCCATCACCGCGGTGTCGAGCAGCGTGAGATCGGATGCGTACGCGACGACGCAGTCGTGCAGGAGCTGGTCGTCGGGCAACACGCCGCTGGCCTTGAACCACACGAGCTGCTCGGGCTGCCGCGTCCCCGGTTCGGGATCCATCCAGCGGGGCAACAGGGCCGAGCGCGTCTCGACCGGCCGTTCGCGCCGCATCCACTCGAGCATCTCGGGCGGAAACTTGTCTTCGTGGCCCGCGAGACGGTCCGCGAGCGTCGGCAGCGTCTCGGGGTCGGGCGCGTCAGGCATCTCGTACTGGTGTTCGGGGCCGGCTTCGTGCACGTGGAACGACGCGGACAGATTGAAGATGGGCTTCCCGTGCTGGATCGCGACGACGCGGCGCGTGGTGAAGCTGCGTCCGTCGCGGAGGCGGTCGACGTCGTAGATGATGGGGATGCGCGGATCACCCGGCCGCAGGAAGTACGCGTGCAACGAGTGCACGGTGCCGTGATCGACAGTGCGGCCGGCCGCGACGAGCGCTTGGCCCGCGACCTGGCCACCGAACACGCGCTGACGGTTCTCGTCGGGGCTCAACCCGCGGAACAGGTTCACTTCGAGCTGTTCGAGTTGCAGCAGTTCGATCAGCTCGTCGAGCGCAGACCCCATGGCGGACGCGATGCTACAGAGGCGTGCGCAAGCGCAACGACGTCACACGAGGCGGCGAGCGTGAGCGAGCTCGCAGGAGCAGGTGAGCGTCCGCGGGCCGGGTATCCCGGCCCGCAGCGAGCGCGACCAGCAGGCAACGCGTTAGCCGAAGAACACCGCGGCGGTGTCGAAGAGCTTGCGGTCGACGGTCTTGAGTTGCTCGATGCCGTCTTGGATCGGGACCCGGATCACGTCGGTGCCGCGCAAAGCCACCATGACACCGAATTCGCCGTCGTTGACTGCATCGATCGCTTCGACACCAAAGCGGGTCGCGATCACGCGGTCGTAAGCGGTCGGACTGCCGCCCCGGAGGACGTGCCCGAGTGAGGTCATGCGCGCTTCGAAACCGGTGCGCCGTTCGATCTCCTCGGCCAGTTGATTGCCGATGCCACCGAGCCGGACGTGGCCGAAGTCGTCGCGTTCGCCCGACTGGAGTTCCATCGTGCCCTCGGCCGGGGTCGCGCCTTCGGCGACAACAACGATCGAGAAACTCGCGCCGGCGCGGTGGCGATGCGCGATGCGATGGCACACCTCCTCGATGTCGAACGGCTCCTCGGGGACGAGGATCACGTCGGCGCCACCGGCGAGACCCGAGTAGGTCGCGATCCAACCGGCATGCCGGCCCATGACTTCGACCACCATCACGCGGTCATGGCTCTCGGCCGTCGTGTGCAAGCGATCGATGGCGTCGGTCGCGATCTGCACTGCCGTGTGGAACCCGAATGTGAAGTCGGTCGCCGAGAGATCGTTGTCAATCGTCTTCGGGACACCCACAACTTGCACGCCGTCGGCGCTGAGCTTGTGCGCGACGCCAAGCGTGTCCTCGCCGCCGATCGCAATCAACGCGCTCACCCGATCACCCGCCAGCGTCGCCTTCACCTTCGACGCGCCGTCGTCGGACTTGTACGGATTGGTGCGCGACGTCCCGAGGATCGTGCCACCGCGCGGCAACAAGCCGCGCACCGACGCGACATGCAGGTCCGTCGACTCGCCTTGCATGACGCCGCGCCACCCGTGCCGGTAGCCGACGATGTTGTGGCCGTATACGCCTTCGCCCTTGCGGACCACGGCGCGGATGACCGCGTTGAGCCCGGGGCAGTCGCCGCCGCCGGTCAGGATGCCGATCCGCATCGCTCCTCCTGGTTCATCGTCCGTCGCCTACGAGTTCGGCCGCCTGGCCTATCCTGCCCCGGTTTCGGCCTACCCAAGTGCACAAGCCCGATTGCCCAACCCAATTCCCAACACCCAAGGCCAAACCCAATTGCACAGCCCAAGTGGAGTGACGAAAGCAAGGTGATGTTCGACGAGCCGGTCCGCCCCGAGCCCGCGTCCCCACCGGACGCGTTCGCCGGCACGGTCATCGGGCGCCGCCTGTACCGGGTGGTCTCAGCCCGCTTCGAGACCGGCGAGACTGCGATCGCCTGGAGCCGGGCCTGGGTGTCCCGAGACGGGCGCGCGAGCAGCGTCGTAGCCGCCCGCCACCGCGACTTCGTCGTGGTCACCGACCGGCGCGTGATGCTGTGGTCATGCGGGTTCTTCACCCGCCGGCCGCGCCGCCGCGTGCTCACGGATCGCCGCGACGATCTCACGGTCGTCGACATCGGTTCAACACCCCGCCGACGGTTGCGCGTGCGTGCGTTCGCGCGCAAGCCGTTACGGTTCGAATTCGGGACCGACGCGCGCAGCCGGGCGGTCGTTGACGAGTTGCTCGGGGAGGTACAGGAGTGACGACCGTCATCGCGATCGACGCGGGCACCACGGGCGTGCGCGCGTTCGCCGTCGACGAACACGGACGCCCGCAAGCGCGCTCGTATCGCGAGTTCCCGCAGCACTTCCCGCAGCCGGGCTGGGTCGAGCACGACGCCGTCGACATCTGGGGCGTCACGCTCGAGACGCTCGCCGAGGTCGTCGCGCAGGTCGAGCACGTGGCCGCGATCGGGATCACAAACCAGCGCGAGACCGCGATCGTGTGGGACCGCGCGACGGGTGCGCCACGCCACCGCGCAATCGTGTGGCAGGACCGACGTACCGCCTCGCGCTGCGACGACCTGCGCGCCGAGGGTCACGAGCCGCTGGTCCGCCGGAAGACCGGCTTGGTGCTCGACCCGTACTTCTCCGCAACGAAGCTGGAATGGCTGCTGCGCGACGGTGGCGTCGAGGCCGATGCCAACCTGCTGTTCGGAACGGTCGACACGTGGATCCTCTGGAACCTCACCGGCGGCGTGAATGGCGGCGTGCACGCGACCGACCCGTCGAACGCGAGCCGCACGATGTTGTTCGATCTCAACACGCTCGATTGGTCCGACGAACTTTGCACGCTCTTCGGCGTACCGCGTGCGTGCCTGCCGGTCGTGCTCCCGTCGAGCGGCCGCTTCGGCACGACGACACCCGAGTGCGCGGCCGGTCTCGCGGTGCCTGTGAGTGGCATCGCCGGCGACCAGCAAGCTGCGCTGTTCGGCCAAGCCTGCGTCGAGCCCGGGATGACGAAGAACACGTACGGCACCGGGTCGTTCGTGCTGACGAACATCGGGGCGCACGCACCCGACCCGGTCGAGGGGCTGCTCACCACCGTCGCATGGTCGCTGAACGGCGCGGTGTCGTACGCGATGGAGGGCGCGATCTTCATCACCGGGGCGGCGATCCAGTGGCTGCGCGATGGATTGCAGATCATCACGGACGCTTCCGAAGCCGGACCGCTCGCGGCGTCCGTGCCCGACAACGGCGGCGTCGCGCTCGTCCCCGCGTTCACCGGACTCGGCTCGCCCTGGTGGGATCCGTACGCGCGCGGCACGGTCGTCGGCATCACGCGCGGCACGACCCGCGCCCACTTCGCCCGCGCCGCGATCGAAGCCATGGCGCTGCAAACCGCCGATGTGGTGCACGCCATCACGGCCGCGGGAGGCACCGCGCCGCCCGAGGTTCGCGTCGACGGCGGCGCGTCGGTCATGGACCTGCTGTGTCAGTTCCAGGCCGATGTGCTCGGCATTCCCGTGCGTCGCGCCGCGGTGCAGGAGACCACCGCGCTCGGCGCGGCCTTCCTGGCTGGCTTGGCCGAAGGTGTGTGGGATTCCCCCGCCACCGTGAACGCGACGTGGCAGGCCGACGCGTCATTCGCGCCCCAGATGGACGAGGCCGAACGCACCCGCCGCCTCGCCGACTGGCAACGCGCCGTCGAACGTTCCCGCGACTGGGCGCGGGGCTGAAGGTCAGGACGCCGCGGCGACCGGTTGGCGCGCGTCTTCGAACGTCGCGATGTGGGCGATGTCGGTAGGCAGGTCTTCGGCCTTCTTGGTCGCGTACGTGTCTACGTACTCGTAGCCGGAGAGTTGCCCGATCTCGTACATCACCTCGTCTGTGAGTTCGCGCAGCGCCATGTGGTCGTTCGCACGATCCCCGAAGCGTGCCGGGTCGAGCCCCTCGCCGAACCGCACGGTCACCGGCATGTTGACGCGCGGCACCTTCTTGTCGACGGGTTGTACGTCGTCGGTGCCGATGAGACCGACCGGCACGATCGGTGCGCCCGACCGCAACGACAGCCGGGCCACACCCGTGTGTCCGCGATGCAGATAGCCGTCGCGAGTGCGTGTGCCTTCGGGGTAGATGCCGAACATGCCGCCGTCGGCGAGCACTTCCATCGCCGACTCGAGCGCGCGTTCGCTCGCGCTCCCACCCTCTCGGCGGATCGGGATCTGGCCCACGCCCCGAAAGAACCACGCAGTCTTGGGATCGTCGAAGTATTCGGCCTTGGCTACGAACGTCACCCGGCGCTTCATCACCAACGGCAGAAAGATCGAGTCGAGAAAGGACCTGTGGTTCGCGGCGAGGATGACGGGTCCCTTCTTCGGGACATGCTCACGGCCTTCGACGCGGATGCGGTAGGCGAGCCGCAGCGGCGGCGTGAGAGCACCCTTGATGACCCAATAGAGCACGCCCGCAGCGTACGCGCTCGCACGAGTCCTGAGGCGAGGAGCCCGGGCCCGAGCGGCCCCCTGAGCGGAACCCTGAGGCGAGGATCAGCGGCGCACGTATCGTGCGCCGCCCGAGCCGGGGCCCGAGCGGCCCCCTGAGCGGAAAAGGCGTCAGGCGGCGCGTTCGTACACAGTGCGCGCGGCCAGCCGAGCTGCGAGCGCGTCGACCGATGCGAGGGCCCGTTCGCGCTCGGCGACGTCAGCCCGCACGTTGGCGAGGGCCCGGCCGGTGCCGAACTCATAGCGGATGCCGGAGACGAATGAACGCATCAGTCGGAACATCGGAGCCTCCCGGGCAGCGGTGTCACGACGAGTATCAATCCCGCCCGTGGCCAGAACGTTCCATCGATGTCACGGGCAGTCGAACAGCCCGTGACGCCTCCGTGACGCACCAACCCGCCCTACCTGCGGGGATGAGCGCGCTCTGCACGCAGTCATCCACGCAACTTCCGTCATAGCTGCGGGATTGTTGACCGATCGGTCAAGTCTGCGAGTACCGTGGTAGTCATGCGGAGCAAGCTCACGCAGCGCGGCAAGGACCGGCGGGAACAGCTCATCGCCTGTGCGGCTCGGCTCTTCGCGGAGCGGGGCTACCACCCCACGTCGGTCTCCGACATCGTGGAGGACCTCGGCGTCGGCAAGGGCGTCTTCTACTGGTACTTCTCCTCGAAGGAGGAACTGCTCACCGAGCTGCTGAAGTCGTCGAACCACGATCTGCGCGTCCGCCAGCAGCTCGCCATCGGCGAGGAGCCCGATCCGGTTCGCCGCATCGAACTCGGCATCCGGGCCAGCTTGACCTGGTTCCAGGAGCACCGCGACTACTTCGCGATCATTGCCTTCGCGGCCGCCGACGAAACCTTTGCGCCGGTGCTGCAACGCAACCGAGAGATCGCGATCGCCGACACGATCCGTCACCTGAAGGACGGCATCGTCGAGGGCCGAATCACCGACCAGGACCCCGAGGGGCTCGCGCATGCGATCCACGGCGTCGTATCCGAGCTGACCCGCCACTACATCATCGAGCGGGGCGAACCGGTCGACCGCGTCGCCGACCTCGCGGTCGCCTTCTGCCTCGACGGACTGACGAACGGGCGCTGACTACCCGAGTTTGGTGAGCCCCTTGCGCATCTGGCGGATCGCCTGCTGGATGCGCTGCTCGTTCTCGACGAGGGCGAAGCGTACGAAACCTTCGCCGCCGGGGCCGAAGCCGTTACCGGGCGAGATCGCGACCTTGGCCTCCTGCACGCACATGGTTGCGAACTCGATGCTCGTCATCTCCGCATAGGGCTCGGGGATGCGGGCCCATACGAACATGGTCCCCTTGGGCCGTTCGATCGGCCAGCCGATGCGAGCGAGGCCGTCTATGAGCGCGTCGCGCCGGCCGCGATAGATCTGGTTGACTTCCTTCGGGAAGTCGGGAGCTTCGTTCATCGCGACGGTGGCCGCGATCTGGATGGGCTGGAACGACCCGTAGTCGAGGTACGACTTGAGCTTGCCGAGCGCGGCGACGATCTCGGCATTGCCGACGAGGAAGCCCATGCGCCACCCCGCCATCGAGAACGACTTGGTGAGCGTGTAGAGCTCGACTGCGACGTCTCTCGCGCCGGGCACTTGCAAGATCGAGGGCGGCTGATAGCCGTCGAAACCGAGATCGGCGTACGCGAAGTCGTGCACGACGACGATCTCGCGGTCACGCGCGAACTCGACGAGTTCGGTCATGAAGTCGAGGTCGACGCACGCCGTCGTCGGGTTGTGCGGGAACGACGTGACGATCACCCGGGGCCGGGGCCACGCTTGCTCGTATGCGGCGCGCAGGTTCGCGAAGAAGTCTTGGTCGGGACCCATGCGCACGTAGTGCACGCCTGCACCCGCAAGGATCGGACCCCAGATGTGGATCGGATACGACGGGCTCGGCACCAGCGCGGTGTCGCCGGGCCCGACGAGCGTGAGCATGAGATGCGAGAAGCCTTCCTTCGCACCGATGGTCGAACACACCTCGGTCTCGAAGTCGAGCGTGACGCCGAACGTGCGCTCGTAGAGGTCGGCGACAGCCAGGCGTAGCTTCGGAATACCGCGGCTGGTCGAATACCGGTGGTTACGCGGGTTGCGGACCGCTTCGGCCAGCTTCTCGACCGCGATCGCAGGCGACGGCACGTCAGGGTTGCCGAACGCGAGGTCGATGACGTCTTCGCCGGCCCGCCGCAGCTGCACCTTCAACGCGTCGATCGCGGCGAAGGCATAGGGCGGCAGGGCGTTGATCCGGCGGAACTCCATCAAGGCCACGGTACCAGTCGGTCTCGGCACCGTTGGCTAACTTCCTCGGATGCCGCCGGTACCCAAAGCGCTGCTCATGGACGTAGGCGGGGTGTTCTTCTTGCCCAGTCACGATCGCATTTTGGGCGCGTTCGCCCGCGCGGAATTCACGCCGGTGATCGACTCGCTCGACCGCGCGCACTATGCCGGCGCCGCCGCGTTGAGCGCCGCGGCCATCGAAGGGCTCGAGTGGCCGCTGTACTGGAACGCGTATCTCGACGCGTATCTCGACGCGTGCGCGGCGCCCGACGATCTGCGTGCCGATCTGCACACGCATCTCGACAGCGAGTTCTCCGTCGGCCCGCTGTGGACTCGTATCGCGCCGGGCGCACACGAAGGGCTCGCCGCGCTCGCAGCAGCCGGCGTGAGGCTCGGCATCGTGTCCAACGCCGACGGCACCGTTGAGCAACAACTGCGCGCCGCCGAGCTCGTGCAGGTCGGTCCCGGGCGAGGAGTCCCCGTCGAATGCGTGATCGACTCGAGTGTCGTCGGCGTCAGCAAGCCCGACGCGCGCATCTTCGACGTCGCGCTCACGGCGATGTCACTCGAACCGGAGCACGTCTGGTACCTCGGCGACACGCCCGGCATCGACGTCGAAGGCGCCCGCAACGCCGGCCTGTGGCCGGTGGTCCTCGATCCGTACCAGCTCCACATGGGCGCCGACTTCGACCGAGTCGACACCCTCGCGGAACTTGCGGAAGTGGTGACCACCGTTACGGGCGGCTGAGCGCGTACTCACGCGGCGGCGCGTCGACCCGGCTCACCCCGCGAACGGGCTGCGATGCGGGCGCACCGCCGGTGTTCGGAAGAACGGACGCACGATCCGGTCCATCAACTCGCCGACCACCGGCCCGGCCTCCCTTGCGGCGATCAGGTTCTCGTCCTCCCCGGGATCCTCAACGCGGTCGAAGAGGGCGACCGGCGCCAGCGCGTCCTCGTCGACCACGAGAACGTGGCGGTCGGTCTCGAAGGCGGCGAAGCCCCAGTTCTCGCTGACGGTGACGCGGCGCGGCTCCGGTGCCGCACCCGTGACGTGCCCGAGCAACGAGCGCCCTTCGCTCTCCACCAGCGGCGGTGCGCCCGCGATCTCGCGCACTGTCGCGGGAACGTCGACGTGCTCGACGAGCGCATCGACGACCGCCGGCGCGCACCCGCCAGGCGGGCGGATGACCAACGGGACGCGCACGGTCGGCCGATAGAGCACGCACTTCGACATGAGGCCGTGCTCCCCCGCCATCTCGCCGTGGTCGCTCGTGTAGACGATCCACGTGTTGTCGAGCAGGCCCCGCGCGTCGAGGGCGGCGACAATGCGACCGACCGCGTCGTCGATCACCGCGATGTCGGCGTAGTACGCGCGCCGCATGGCGCGGATCGCGTCGTCGGTCATCGTCTCGGTGTCGGACAATCGCAGGAACGCGCCGACGAGGCGCCCGTACGCACCCATGTCGGAAACGTCCGGGCGGCGCGTCGATTCGGGCAGTGGCATTGCGTCGAGGTCGAAGCGCGCGGTCGCGGCCGCGGGCGCGTCCCACGGATCGTGCGGGCCCGGGAAGCCGACGAAGCAGAAGAACGGCTCGTCGCGTTCGTAGCTTTCGATCCAGCGGGCCGCGTACTCGCCGTGCCACGCGTCGATGTACGCGTCGAGTGGGATGGGCAGTGGCGTCGCATCCCACATGGGCACGCTCTTGGTCGCGCCGCGCCCGCTCTCGGATTCGCCGTGGTAGCTGCGGGCGCGCAGGTGCTCGGCGTAGATCTCGAGCAGGTTCTGTTCGGCGAGGAAGTCGGTGTAACGATTGCGCGTCCCGACCGAGAACTTGTCGCCGGTCTCGTGCACTTCCGCGAAGCCGCGTTCGTGAAGCCGGCCCGCGAGTTCGTCGACATGCGCGACGTCGTCTTCACCTTGGGTCAGGTGGTGCTTGCCGATCGCGACCGTGTGGTAGCCCGCGGCACGCAGCGCGTGCAGGTAGGTCGGTGCGTCACGCGCGACCTCGGCCCAGTTCGTGTAGACGCCATGGTCGCGGACGTACCGCTCGGTGAGGAACGACGCCCGCGCCGGCATGCACAGCGGGCCCTGGCACGCGGTGCGGCTGAACCGCACGCCTTCAGCCGCGAGGCGGTCGATGTTTGGCGTCTGCGCGGCGGGATCGGCGGCGCAGCCCAGAACATCCGCGCGGTGCTGGTCGGCCATCACCACGCAGATGTTCGGGGCGCGCACCTGCGGCTACGGCGTGCCGTCGGTGTTCGATGATCCGGTCGTCGGGAACTCGAGCGGTCCGCCGTGCGCGGCCAGTCCGTAGATTACGAGCACACCGATCAGGATGTACACCAACGCCCACACCGGCGCGTAAGGCAGATAAAGCGCCGCGGTGATCGCGCCGAACGCGCCGGCGGCGATGCCGATCCAGCGCGCGAACTGGTTGCGCTGGAGCACCAGGAGACCGGCGACGAACAACACGATCGCCGCGAGTAGCCACAGCACGCCGTAGGCGCCGAGCTCGTCGCCGAGCGGTCCGCCATCGTCGGTGATCTGAAGGTTCGTCCGGAACGCCCAGATCGAGTCGAAGAAGCGCATGATGCCGGCCGTCATCAAGATGATTGCGGCAAACGCGAGCCAACCAGAGCCCTGGTCGTCGTCCATTTGATTCCTTTCGGGAGGCGCGCCCGCGCGGGGCTGCTGGGCGCTTCCACGACGCAATGTACGCAGTTCACCCCCGAAAGTGGGGGATATCCGACCGCGTTTCAGTCGCCGGCGGCTGCATTCGGGAACTCATAGGGAGGGACGGGCCTTCGGCGTCGGTCCCCTCGCGTCACACGGCGCGCTAAAGATCAGAGATTGTAGCGCGTGGCGACGTCGACCAGACTCCGGGCGGGGTTGGGCGATGAATTGGAATTCACGGAGGAACGGATGTTGAAAAGCAAGGTGTTGCGTTTCGGAATGCTCGTAGGAGCGGCCACGGTTCTCGCCGCGACGCCGGCCTACGCGCATGATTGCGTCAACTCGTCGAAGAACCCGACGAGCCCTACCGTCATCGTCGGCGTGGAATGCGCGCCCGACGGCTCCGACGTGCTGACGGTCAAGGAAGGTGTCCAGCAGCGAGTCGAGAAGTTCGGGCTCGATGAGAACGGCGACCCGTTGTTCAATTTCCACGGACCAATCGGTCTCGACTTCAACTGTGACGGCACCGCGGACGTCATCACCTATGAGCCTGGTGGCGGAACGGGCGGTGTCATTCCGGCCGCGCACAATGCTGACGGGCAAAACCGCGAAAACTGCAAGGGCATGACCGACTTCGACGACGCGTTCGCGAACGGCTGCGTCGACCTCGGCTGAGTCCGTTGTAGGTAGCGCCGAGGCGCTGAGGGGCGACGGACCCGTGCCTGGGAGCCCGTCGCCCCGCTCGCGCGCGACCCGTCGTTGAATGGCAGGAACGCGCGGTGATCACGTCGAGCGCGTATGCCGGCTTTATGGTCAGCCGACAGGGAGCTCGTAGGGCTCCGCGTAGAACTGCGCGTACCACTTGCGGAACTTCATGATCGGGCCGTCGGTGTCGGCGAGCGCAGGGGTCGGCAGGAAGGTCTTGTGCTCCCAGATCGGGCGGTCTTCCTGCACCTGCT
>JBEVDP010000149.1:0-3716 GCA_040513235.1 Acidimicrobiia bacterium
CGCCCTGCGCGACGTGGTGCTCGTGCGCCTGCACGGCATTCCGCATGTCCGGACGACCCATACGATCTTCGTGCTGGACGAGCAGCGCTTCCCGCTCCCGCTCGACCCCGATCCTGGACGATCGGCCGATTCCGAGGCCTGAGGCGAGCAGATCGTCTCGTCATCCGGGCCATGCGTCGACTCGTGGCCGCCCGGCGGGGACACTCCAAGACATGGCAGTCGTCAGCAACCCGCGCGCCGCGGCGCCGCCCGCCCTCGCCGGCTTCGACCACGTCGAATGGTGGGTGGGGAACGCCCGCCACACCGCGCAGTTCTTCGCGGCCGGCTTCGGGTTCACCGTGATCGCCTACGCGGGCCCCGAGACCGGCCGGCGCGACCGCCAGTCGTACGTGCTGACTCAGGGCGACATCTGCTTCGTCGTCACCAGCCCACTCGACGGCGACTCCGACGTGGCCGAGCACGTGCGCCGCCACGGTGACGGCGTGCGCGTCGTTGCGTACCGCGTCGATGACGCTCGTGAGGCCCATGACCGCGCGGTCGCGCGCGGCGGCCACTCGGTGCAGGAGCCGATGCGCCTCGTCGACGACCACGGCGCGGTGCGCGTCGCCGCAATCGCAGCGTACGGCGACACGGTGCATGCGCTGATCGAACGCGGCCACTACGACGGTCCGTTCCTGCCCGGCTTCGAGGCGCACGCGATCCCGATCGCGGTCGGCGCGCCCGTCGGACTGACGCGCTTCGATCACGTCGTCGCGAACGTCGAAGACGGCAAGCTCACCGAGTGGGTCGACTGGTATCAGCGTGTCTGGGGACTCGGCGAGCTGCAGCACTTCACCGAGGACGACATCTCGACCGAATTCTCCGCGCTGCGTTCCACCGTCGTGTGGAACGAAGGGCGCGTCGTCCAACCGATCAACGAGCCCGCCGCGGGCCTGCGCAAGAGCCAGATCGCGGAGTACCTCGACTACTACGGCAGTCCCGGTGTGCAGCATCTCGCACTGCGTACAGACGACATCGTGACGACGGTGCGTTCGCTGCGCGACCGTGGCGTGCAGTTCTTGCGCGTGCCACCCGACTACTACGACGAGGCCCCGGCTCGCATGTCGCCCCTCGACGTCGAGTTGCCGTGGGAGGAGCTCGCGCAGCTCGGCATCCTCGCCGACCGCGATCCCCAGGGCTATCTCCTCCAGGTGTTCACCGAGCCGGTCGCGAGTCGCCCGACCGCATTCATCGAGATCATCCAGCGCGAGGGTGCCCGCGGCTTCGGCGAAGGGAACTTCCGCGCCTTGTTCATGTCGATCGAGGCCGAACAAGCGCGCCGGGGCAACCTCTGAGCGCCGACTTCACGCTCGCCAACCTCCCGTACGGCATCGGCAGTCGGGGCGCGGCGCCACCGCGCGCCTACGTCGCGATCGGCGACGACGCGCTCGACCTGTTCGCGCTCTCATCGCGCGTCGACCTGGGCGCGCCGCCCGAGGTGTTCGCGCGCGATTCGCTCAACGACTTCCTCGCGCTCGGGCGGGACGCGTGGCACGCGGTGCGGGCCCAGGCGAAACGGTCGATCGAGCACGGACTCGACGACGAGCTGCTCGTGCCGAGCAACGAGTTGACAATGCACCTCCCCGTCCACGTCGGCGATTACGTCGACATGTACGCGGGCATCCACCACGCGACCAATCTCGGGAGACTGTTCCGGCCCGACGGCGAACCGCTGCTCGCGAATTGGCGACACATCCCGGTCGGCTATCACGGCCGGGCGGGAACCATCGTCGTGTCGGGAACCGACATCGCGCGGCCACACGGTCATGTGGTGGAGCAGCACGAGGTGCGATGGCGGCCGAGTGCGCGCCTCGACATCGAGTTGGAAGTTGGCTTCGTCGTCGGGACTCCGAGCCGGCCCGGTCGACCGATCACGATCGACGAGATCGAACGGCATCTGTTCGGGTTCGTACTCGTGAACGACTGGTCCGCGCGTGACATCCAGGCCTTCGAGTACCAACCACTCGGCCCGTTCCTCGGCAAGTCCTTCGCGACATCGATGTCACCGTGGCTCGTGCCCCTCGACGCATTCGCGCCCGCGCTCGTGCACGGACTCCGGCAGGATCCCCGTCCTGAGCCGCACTTGACGACCGACCGGCCGTGGGTGCCGCCGCTGCATCTCGAGGTCGCGCTGCAGACGCCCGCGATGCGCGAGCCGCACACGGTGTCGCGGGTCGAGCTCGCCGAGGGGCTCTACTGGTCGCCCGCGCAACAACTCGCGCACATCACGTCGAACGGCGCGTCGGTGCGCACCGGCGACCTCGTCGCGTCGGGCACCATCTCCGGCCCCGACGACCGCACGCAAGCAGGCAGCTTCATCGAACTGACGCGTGGTGGCACGGAGCCGCTCGTGCTGCCGACCGGCGAGTCGCGCACGTTCCTGGAAGACGGCGACCGCGTCGTCCTGCGAGGCTGGTGTGGGAGCGGGAACGATCGCGTGGGTTTCGGCGAGGTGACGGGTACGGTCGTTGCAACGGGAGGTGCATGACAATGCCGTACTACCGGCAAGTGGGCGACTTCCCGCGCAAACGCCACTCGTACGCGCGGGTCGACGGTGACTTGCTGTTCGAAGAGCTGATGGGCCACGAGGGCTTCTCCTCCGAATCGTCGTTGCTCTATCACCGACGATCACCGAGTGCGATCGTCGCGATCGAAGCGGTAGCCGAACCCGAACAGCCAGTGTGCGCCGACGTTCCACTCACGCCCCGCCACCTGCGTACGACTGCACTCGAACCCGGTGGAGACGCGGTACGCAATCGTGTGCTCCTGCTCGCCAACGACGACGTTCGCATCTCCTACTTCGCGGCAACCACGCCGAGCGACTTCTACCGCGATGCGGTCGGCGACCAACTCGCCTACGTGCAGTCTGGTGAGGGTGTCCTGGAAACCAGCTTCGGCGCGCTCACCGTCGAGACGGGCGACTACGTCGTGGTGCCCCGAGCGACGACACATCGGTGGCTGGTCGAAGGCGCCGAACCGCTCACGGGTCTCGTCCTCGAAGCGCGACAACACGTCCGCATCCCGGGCAAGTACGTCACGGATCGAGGCCAGCTCCGCGAAGGCGCGCCGTTCAGCGAGCGCGACCTCCGCGGGCCCGGCGAGCCCTTGGTGTGCGACGGTGACGATGTCCCGGTGCTCGTCCGCAACCGTTCCGGCTTGTCCCGCCTCGTGCATGCCAACCATCCGTTCGATGTCGTCGGGTGGGACGGGTGTGTGTGGCCGTTCGCCTTCTCGATCCACGACTTCGAGCCGATCGTCGGGGCGCGTCATCAACCACCGCCGGTGCATCAGACGTTCGAAGGATCGGGTTTCGTCGTGTGCTCGTTCGTGCCCCGGCCGTACGACTTCGGCGACGGCGCGGTGAAGGTCCCGTATCACCACGCCAACGTCGACTCCGACGAAGTGCTGTTCTATTCGGCCGGCGACTTCATGAGCCGCTCGGGCAGCGGTATCGGCGTCGGTTCGATCTCGTATCACCCCTCGGGATTCGTGCACGGACCGCAGCCCGGGAGTGTCGAAGCGTCACGCGACGCGACTCGAACCGAGGAGGTCGCGGTGATGGTCGACACGTTCGCGCCGCTTGCGGTGTCAGATGCCGCCCGCGCGATCTCCGACCCCGACTATCCGTTCACCTGGGCCCGCTGAACCGCATAACGACCCATGCGTCACTCAGCCGT
>JBEVDP010000150.1:0-2566 GCA_040513235.1 Acidimicrobiia bacterium
GACGACGTGACGTTCACGCTCGGGCGGCGCGCCCAAGCAGCGTCGTGAGCGCGGTGCCGTGGCGGAAGATCGTGATGTCGCCGTCGACGGACACGTTCAACACGACGTCGGCGATCTTGGAGAGTGTGCGCGCCGCGGCGGTGCGAGCCCCCTCGTACTGGCTTCCTTTGCTCGTCACGATCGCGCCGTACGCAAGCAGGTGCCCTTGGCGATCGACGATCGTCGCGCCGTCGAGCATGGCGAGGCGGACGAGCGTCTGCTCGTCGAGGGGCTCGGCGTCGATCAGGTGGTGCAGGCGGGTCTCGATCTGCATTGCTTCCCGATCGACGTCGTCGCGCAAGTCGTAACGATCCTTCGGCGAGACAACGCCATCGAGGCGCATGGGGTCGTCGACGACCGCGAGGATCGCGCCGGTGGGCTGCGCGGAAATGCGGAAGGCGGCGTTCGCGATGAGGGTCGCGACTTCACTGCTCCCGGCCATCTCTTCGATCGCGGCGCCCAACTCGAGCGGGAAAGCGGTCCAGTGCTCGCCCCGGCGAACCAGCAGCGGCCGGCCGTCGACGAACGTCCAAATGGTTCGGTCGGCTCGCAAGAAGAAGCCGAGTCCACCGAGGATGCTCGTGGCGTCGGCGATGAGCGCGCCGCTCTCGAACAGGTCGTCGCCTCTCATTCGCATCCTGCCGTCGCGGTGGTCGATGAGCTCGAGGCGGTGCCGCTGGAGTTCGCTGCGGGCGCGCCCGTCCGTGTCGACAACAAGCAGCGAGCGCTGCCCGTCGAAGAGCAAGGACGCGCGCTTGGCCGCACGGATGTCGGCCGGATACGCGAACTCCAGGCGCGGCGCGTCGGCAAACACATCGGTAATGACGACACCGTGCGTGAGCTCGTGGGACTCGACCCGGGTTCCGCCCAGCTCGAGCAGGTACTCGATCGTTTCGGCGATGAGCTCGGGCGCCTCGTGGCCGGTCCGGCGCGCGAGATAGCGCGTCAGGATCTCGCCGGCGACGGCATCGCGGAGAGCGCGAGTGAGCGCAGCGTTGATGCCGACGCCGTCATCGGGTTGGTGCCGCCGGAATGCCGCGGCGGTGCGCAGGCCCGCTTCAGACACCACGTCGAGGAGCTCGATCAGCGCGGGTCGTTCGCCCGCCGCAACGAGCCGGGCGACGCGTTCGTTGTGATGAAGGACGATGTCGACTCGCCAGCCGGGAGGACCGGCGCCGGGCATCTCCGGCTGGTCGATCGGCGTGTACGCGAGCTCGACCTCAGCGCCGAGCGCGACATCGGCGAGCGCGGCGGCCACGGCGTCGCCGAGCGGATCCGCGGGGAGGTGTTCGACAGTCGAGGTCCGCAGCCAGGTCACGCCCCAGTTTCGCGGATGACGTCGGCGGGCAGGTTCCCGGTGCTCAGTCGGGCACCGGCAGTAGCGGGCGCGCCCTTCGGTCACCCCGCTCTGCACAACGAGCGTGACGATGCCGGCGATGTTCGGCATCGGTGCGCGGACGTCGGCGCTCGCCACGCCCGCCCGGCCGTGTGACACTGCGGACATGTCTCTTGCGATGACGCAGTCCGAACGCGAGGCGTTCCTCGCCGGTGTGCACGTCGGCGTGTTGAGCGTCGTCGAAGCCGACGGCAAACCGATCGGCGTTCCGGTCTGGTACACCTACGAACCGGGTGGCGAAATCAGTGTGCAGGTCGATCCCGGCTCGCGAAAGGGCAAGGCTCTCACCGCGACCGGTCGCTTTTCGCTGTGCGCGCAGAGCGAAGAACTCCCGTACAAGTACGTGCTCGTGACTGGCCGCGTGCGTGAATCGCGCGCCCCATCGGACGTCGAGCGGCGTGAACTCGCGTACCGCTACCTCGGGCCCGAGTTCGGCGAGTCGTACCTCGACGCGACACACGACGAAGCGACCGGAACTTTGCTCTTCGTCCTTCAACCCGACCAGTGGATGACGGTCGACTACGGGAAGCAGTTCGGCGGCTGACGAACCCGTACCGGGTGCGGCTCAGAGCGTTCCCGTTCGGACCGTTGTCAGCTGTTCAAGTGCTCTGAGTCGCGGACCGATGGGGCCGAGCCACGCGACACCGTGCGCGACCACAACGTGTTCGGCGCGGTGCGGCGCCAAGTGCCGCGCAATCTCCTGGGCGACGTGCCGCTCGCCCAGCTGCACACACGCATCGGCGAGCAATGCGACCGTGGGCAGCCACAGCCAGTCCTCGGGAACTTCGGGGAGGCCGGCCACCGCCACGCGCAACGCCTCTCGCGCCGACGGGTCTTCGGTCTCTGCGAGTGCGAGCACTCGGCCGGCATGCCATGTGGCCGGCGCGCGTTGGTCGCCGACGAGCATGTCGAGCAGCGGAAGGAACTCGTGCACCCGGCCTTGGCTCCGCCGCAGCAGGAACAGTTGCGCGGCGAATCCAGCAGAGAAGTTCGGGCTCGCCTGCGCTCCGCTCGGGAGATCGGCCAGCGCCGCTTCCGCGGCGTCGAGCGCGCCAACCCGCAGGTGGTCGGCGATGGCGTGCATAGACGCCAGCGCAAGGAAAAACGGGCGGCGGCTCTGTTCGGCCCAGG
>JBEVDP010000151.1:0-3004 GCA_040513235.1 Acidimicrobiia bacterium
CAGCGCGCCCTCTACGGCGAGATCCGCGACCGCCTCGTTCCGGGTGGCCGGTTCGTCAACGTGGAGCACGTCGCTTCCCGAACGCCGGCTCTGCACGAGGAATTTCTTTGTGCGATTGGGAAAACGCTCGAGACGGACGACCCGTCGAACAAGCTCGTTGCAGTGCCGCACCACCTCGAATGGCTCGACGACCTGGGCTTTCGCGACGCGGAGTGCGTTTGGAAGTGGCGGGAACTCGCCATCATCACCGGAGTTGCCTGAACTCGTGTGATTCCTCGGGAACCCCATCGCCCGGCCGATCGTTGAAACCGGGCCGGGAGATTTTCCACGACGGAGCTGCTGCGATGACCCTGATCGAATTCTTCGAGTACCTCGTGCGGTCGGAAGCGACCCGCGAGCTTGCGCACAACCTCGCCGACGCCTGGGCGGAGTCGGAAGGCGCACCCGAGTCCATCGCCTCCGCCGCGTAGTTCGCACGCGACCACAGTCGCGACCCACACTGGCGCGATGGCGCTGCCCCAAAATCTCAAACAACTCGCGGCGCGCGTCTCGAACTGGGGCCGCTGGGGTCCCGACGACCAGCGGGGCACGTTGAATTTCATCACGCCGGACGCGGTGCGCCGCGGCGCCGCCGCCGTGCAGCGCGGGGTTTCCTTCTCGCTCGCGATCCCGTTCGACGAGGACGGCCCGCAGACGGGCAGCATCCCCGGGCGGATCAATCCGACGCGCCGCATGCTGGCACGCACCGTCGCCTACACCGGCGATCCCAGCGACTTCACCACGAGCGACGACGCGTTCGAGATGGGCGTGCAAGCCGCGACCCACTGGGATGCGCTCGCGCACGCCGGATACGAAGGCGTGCTCTACAACGGCATCGCCGACACCGCGATCGACGAGCACGGCGCGACAAAGCTCGGCATCGAACACTTCGGGCCGATCGTGACGCGCGGCATCCTGCTGGACGTCGCGCGGCTGCACGGCGTCGACGCCCTCGACGCGGGCTACGCGATCGGCGCCGAGGATCTCGACGGCGCGGCCACGCGCGCCGGGCTCCACGTCGAAGCCGGCGACATCGTCCTCGTGCGGACCGGCAACATGCGCTGGTTGCGCGACGGCGACCGCAGGACCTATGTCGGTTCGGCGCCCGGTCTCGGTGTCGGCTCGATCGGCTGGTTGCACGACACGCAAGTTGCCGCGGTCGCGACCGACACGCTGGCCTTCGAGGTCTGGCCACCCGAGGATCCGGCGGCGTTGTTGCCGGTGCACCTGCTCAACCTGCGTGACCAGGGTCTCGTGCAAGGTCAATTGTGGTATCTCGACGCATTGAGCGAAGACTGCGCGGGCGACGGCGTGTACGAGTTCTTGCTCGCAGCAACGCCGCTCCCGCTGACCCACGCGTTGGGCGGCCCCGTCGCTCCGACCGCGACCAAGTAATTCGCGCCGATCCCAGCGCACACGCGGTGAAGTCGTTACTCCCGGGAGCGCGGCGCCTCCGGGCGGATTTCGATCACGTCGAGGTGAACGCCGCGGGGGGCGCTCACCGCGGTGACGATCGCGTCGGCGACTTGTTCGGCCGACAGGTAGCCGTCGTGGCGTTGCATGCCGAAGCTCTGCCAGTACGGCATGAGCTTCACGATCTCGTCCATATCCCAGCCGGCTCCGAACTCGGTGATCGTCGGCCCGATGCGCACGATCATCGATCGAATGCCGCTGCCTTCGAGCTCCATCGCAAGTGAGCGGGCGAACAGCTCCACGCCGGCCTTGGTCGCGGCGTAGGTCGACATGCGGGGCCGCGCTTCGCGCACGGCATCCGACGAGAGGAACACGACACTGCCTTCGGCCTTCTCCGCGAGCAAGGCGTCTACCGCGCGGCGTGCAGTGAGGATGACACCGAGCAGGTTCGTCTCGATCTCGGTGCGGATCGCATCGGGGCTCACCGTATGGATTGCTCCGGGCGTCGACATCCCCGCGTTGGCAACGAGCGCCCCGGCCACACCGAATGCATCCTCGGCGGCCTCGAAGAACGTCTCGATCGAATCCTCATCGCACACGTCGAGCGGATGCGCGAACGCTTTGCCGCCCGCGGCTTCAACCGCGGCCGCGGTTTCGGCGAGGCGATCGACACGCCGGGCGCCGATGGCGACGTTCCAGCCGCGGACTCCGAGCGCGATGGCAGTCGCAGCACCGATACCCGACGACGCGCCGGTGACGATCGCGGTACTCATTGGTGGGTTCTTAGTCGAGCGCGGGCTTCCATGCGGATCTGGTGGCTTCGTAGGCCGCGATCTTGTCCTCGTTGCGCAACGTGAGACCGATGTCGTCGAGGCCGTTCACGAGCCGGTACTGCGTGTGGTCGTCGAGCTCGAACGGTTCGTCGAGACCGATCGCGGGCGCGGCGACACGCTTGTGCTCGACGTCGACGACGAGTTCGAGGTCGGGGTTCTCCTCGACGGCTTCCCAGAGGCGTTCGACGACCGTACGTTCCACGGTCGCGGTGACCAGACCCTGCTTGCCGCTGTTGGTGCGGAAGATGTCGGCGAAGCGCGGCGCGATCACGGCTTGGAAGCCGTAGTCCATCAAGGCCCAGACCGCGTGCTCGCGTGACGAACCGGTACCGAAATTGTTCCCGGCCACGAGCACGTTCGCGCCTTGGTAGCGCTCCTGATTGAGCACGAAATCGGAGTTCTCGCGCCACTCGGAGAAGAGGCCCGCGCCGAACCCGGTTCGTTCCACGCGTTTGAGCCAGTCGCTCGGGATGATCTGGTCGGTGTCGACATCGGACCGCACCAGCGGCACCGCGCGTCCCGTGATGACTCGAACCGCCTGCATCAGTGCTCCAGGTCGTCGGGGGTGGCGAGGTGGCCCGCGATGGCGGTTGCGGCGGCGACGGCGGGGGAGACGAGGTGGGTACGACCGCCCTTGCCCTGGCGGCCTTCGAAGTTGCGGTTGCTCGTCGACGCGCTTCGCTCGCCGGGCGCGAGCTTGTCGGGATTCATGGCGAGGC
>JBEVDP010000152.1:0-6811 GCA_040513235.1 Acidimicrobiia bacterium
TCGTGTACCGGCGCGACTCGATCGACCGCCTGCACAGCGGCACCCCGCACCAGCTCGACCTCTGGCGGTCGCCGCCGACGCGCGCCGCGCCGACCACGCCCATCGGGGAGTCCGCCTCGCGCGGGCCGTCGCCGAAGGCCGTCACGCGCTCCAGCGCCTCGTCGACGACGTCGTCGGCGCGCTCGTGCGTGCCTGGCGCGCCGAACCGCACATTGTGCGTGCGGATCGGATCGTGTCGTTGCACGACAACTACGACGCGCTCGGCTACTCAGCCGACGCGATCACGCGCGACGCGCGGTACACGCGCCACGTCACGCCATCCACCGTCCTGCGCAGCCATACGACCGCAATGATCCCGGGCGCACTGCGGACGTTGCCCGTGGCTGCGGCCGACGTGATCGTGGCGTGCCCGGGCGTCGTGTACCGGCGCGACTCGATCGACCGCCTGCACAGCGGCACCCCGCACCAGCTCGACCTCTGGCGCGTGAGCCGCGATCGCGTCCTCGGACCCGGTGACCTGAAGGAGATGATCGAGATCGTGGTGCGCAGCGTGCTGCCGGGCGCGGACTATCGCGTCGAGGAGCGCGCGCACCCCTACACGGCGCACGGTCTGCAGATCGACGTCGAGAACGGCGACGAATGGGTGGAGATCGGTGAATGCGGTCTCGCGGGCGCCGCAGTGCTGCGCGACGCCGGCGTCGCGGGGACCGGCCTCGCGATGGGTCTTGGTCTCGATCGCATCCTCATGCTCCGCAAGGGCATCGCCGATATCCGCCTGCTCCGCTCCACCGACTCGCGCGTTGCGGGCCAAATGCTCGAGCTCGGGCTGTACCGGCCGGTCTCAGCACACCCACCAGTCACGCGCGACCTGTCGATTGCGGTCGGCGCCGACGACGCCGCGGAGGAACTCGGCGACCGGGTGCGCGATGCGCTCGGTGAAGATGCGGAGAGCGTGGAGGCGGTCGAGATCGTGTCCGAAACACCCGGCGCGGCGCTCAGCGCGATCGCGCGGGAGCGGATCGGGCTCCAACCGGGCCAGAAGAACGTCCTCGTGCGCGTCGTGCTCCGGCATCCGTCCCGCACGCTGACACGGCCTGAGGCGAACGACCTTCGCGAGCGTGTCTACGAGGCGATCAATCAGGGATCTCGCGAGTCCACGTGTTGAAGTCGAGGGTAAGTGAATCGTCGCCGGCCCTGATCTCGTACATCGTGCCTTCGAAGGGCACCTCGACAAACGGATTGCTCATCCGGGCCTCGGGATGAAGGTCGACGTCCGCGCCGTCGATGCGCAAGGGGCCGGTCCAGCCGAATGTCATCGCGCCTTCGGTCGGTGACGTGAATTCGACGCTGAGATCAGGCGTCGCGGTCGGCGGCGCGGCCGACAGCTGCGCTTGGAAGTCCGCGAACGACTCGAACGTGGTCGTGTCGCCGACCTGCACGACCCACACGTTGTCGGCGCCACCGTCGGCCACGAGGTCGAACGGCTGGGTCAGGCCGTGCGTGAATACCTGCGCGGGATCGTGTTCGCGCCAGCGCGTCGGGCGCATCGACCACAACCCGATGAAGCCGTCGCCCTTGCGCCCGAAGGTCCACGGGCCCGCGGTGACGACTTCGTCGAAGTGTTCCTGAGGGAAGTACGCGTGCGTGTAGTCGAGGTAGCCGAACTGATCGAGCGGGGGGCCGGCCGGCTCGAACTGCGGCGAATAGACGTGGATCCCCGCCGCCCCATGCTGCGCGGAACGTGGGATCGAACCACTCCCGGTCCAGTAGCCGTCGCGGTCTGGCCACTCGGAACCGGTCTCCGGTTCGTTCTTGGGATGCGTCGTGAACACGAGCGCGCGCTCGTCGAAGGTGGCCTGCCACGCGTGGTACTGGTCGCCGAACACGCCCGGCCGGTAGTCCTGCGCGGTACTCAGCATGACTTCACCCGTGCGGTGCGTGTAGGTGTGCACTTCGGTGAGCAACCCGAACGTCAACATCGGCGCCAGGCTCTGCGCGAGGTTCTGCGCGGCGACAGCATCCCCGCCGACCGCGTCCGCCAACGGCTTGAACGGGCTGTAGAACTGGCTGTCCCACAACCCGTACTGGTCGAGCGTCTGCAATGTGATGGGGACGGTCTGCCACGCCGTCTGCGCGCCCCGCTCCCACCAGAACGGAACGTTCTCGGGGTCGTCGAACGCGATGCCGTACGGGGGTTCGGGGTTGGGCGTCACCGGCGCGAGCGCGTCGAGCGGTACGTTCATGTGCTCCACGTCCGTCATCGGTGCGTCACTCGTCGCGATGACGCGGATCACCTCGGGCATCCGGTACTTCTGCGCCCGAGCGAGCAGCGTCGCGCCGGCATCGGTCGGCGACTGGTATGGCTCGCTCGTGTCGTCGAACAAGATCTTCGCGAGCGCGAACGTGTCCTCATCGAGCGCGGTGCTCTTGTCCTTCATGTACGAACGACCGTGTGTGGCGCCGAACGTGCCCCGCTGCAAGTGCAGCGCGATGTCGAGGAGCACGAGGTCGAGCACCATCGCCGCTCGGTTCGCAAGGTCTTCGTCGGGTGCGAACTCGACGAGCGTGAGGAGCGGCGTGACGTCCTTTTGGTAGTACACGTTCGAGTGCCATTCGCTGAACCCGAAGCGCACCTTCTCGTCGAGCCAGTCGCGGATGCGGGTCTCGGCGGTCTCGGCGTGTTCCGCGCCGGTGCGGCCATCGTTGGTGAACGTCGCGTCGGAGAATTCGTGGCCCGCGAGGTACTCGAGCGTGTGGAAGATGATGCGGTGGTTCTCCGACCAGTAGTACTTGTTGTCGACGATGCCCTCCGGCGTTGGTTCGGTGTACCAGTACTTGAACGCGAGGAAGCGCTGCTCGATCGCGTCGCGCGTTTCCTGCGGAAGTTGGTCGCCGTACCCGAGCCACATGTTGATGAGGTAGAGCAGGTCGAAGTCGGTCGTGTCCTCGAACGCGTCGATGTCCGCGAACATGTCGGCGTAGGCGTCGGGCGTGACAATGCTCGGATCGAACGCGAACGACGTGTCGCGCGCGGCCTGTTCGGCGTGCGCGACGACGCTCAGCGGGCTCCCGGGATCGAGCGGCGTCTCCGTCGCGAAGTCGAGGTAGGCGTCCTGCTGCGCTGCGAACGCGTCGACCACTGCGGCCTCCTCTTCGCTTGCCAGATCCCTCGCCCGTTCGCTCGTGGCGTCGTCGTCACTACCGCTGTCGCACCCCGCGAGCAGCAGCGCGACGACAACAACCCCGAAGAGCGCACGCGGCCGCATCCCGTAGCATCCCCCGTCGCATGGACTCGTGGCACGTAGCGCAGGTGAATGTAGCCCGGCTCCTTGCGCCGCTGGACGCGCCCGAGATCGCCGACTTCGTCGCCAATCTGGATCCCGTGAACGCGATCGCGGAGCAGTCGCCCGGCTACGTGTGGCGATTGCAGGACGACTCCGGCAACGCGACGTCGATCACCGTCGATCCCGATCCGCTGATCATCATGAACATGTCGGTCTGGGAGTCGATCGAGGCCCTCGAAGCATTCGTACGCAATGGCGCGCACGTCGCGATCATGCGCCGCCGCCGGGAGTTCTTCGAACGGGCGGCCGAGGCGTATCTCGCGCTGTGGTGGGTTCCAGTCGGAGCCGAACCGACGCCGGCCGATGCGTTCGAACGGCTCGCACATCTCCGGGCCAACGGGCCGAGCCCCTTCGCGTTCACGTTCCGCGACCGCTACGAAGCCGAGTCGGCCTGACGCATCCAACGCCACGAGCACGAGATGCGCGGTCCTGCGCGGCGCACCTTCGGGACGTTGTGCTCCCAGTCCATCTGGCACCGACCGCCCATCACGAGCAGATCGCCCGCACCGGGCATGAGGTTGCGCGAGCGCCCACCACCACGGGGTCGCAACAGGAACGGGCGCCGGCTGCCCAAGGTGAGGATCGCGATCCGCGTGTCCTCGCGCTCACGCAACTCTCGATCGCAGTGCCAGGCGACGCTGTCGTTCCCGTCGCGGTAGTAGTTGAGTCCGACACTGAAAAAGGGCACCTCGTAGCGCCGTTCGAGCGCGGCCTTCACGGACGCGAGCGCGGGGTGGGGCAGCGGTTCGGACGCCGGATACCAACAAGACAAGCGCGGGTCGTCGACCATGCGCTCGTACATCCAACGTTTCCCCTGCGTCCAGGGCACGGCTTCCACGAGCGCGTCGAACAACGTGTCGGCGCCCCGCAACCAGTCGCGGGCGACGTCGACCCAACTCCGATCGTCGAGGTGGATGCGCTCGAAGGTCGCGCCCGCATCGACCTCGGGCTCGCCCCCACCCAACAGGGTGCGCTGCTGGACAGCCACTGCATCACAGTAGCGAACGTCTGTTCGTCTAGGCCAGAGCGATCTCTCAGCCGACTCCCAGGCGATGCTCAGCCAGACCCGGTTTTATTGAGGCGCATGCCTGAGCTCCTCGGTCTCGACACGTTCAGCCGTCGCCGCGCCCTCGCCCTGCTGGGAGGCGGCGCACTCGTCGTCCTCGTCGGATGCGGTTCCGGCGACGACGACAGCACCTCGACTCCGGACACCACGACCGGATCGCCCGAAACTACGAGCGTGACGAACTCGTCCGCCGCCGGTGACTGCACGACGATTCCCGAGGAGACCGCGGGGCCCTTCCCGGGTGACGGCACCAACGGGCCCGACGTGCTCGCGCAAGACGGCGTCGTGCGCCCCGACATCACCTCGAGCTTCGGAAGCTCGTCGACAACTGCCGAGGGCGTGCCGCTCACGATCCAGATCGACCTCACCGACAGCGCCGGGACCTGTGGGCCGCTCGCCGGCGCCGCGGTGTATGTGTGGCACTGCGACCGCGAAGGCCGTTACTCGATGTACTCCGACGGCGCCGCCGACGAGAACTACCTGCGCGGCGTGCAGGAGTCGGATGCCGACGGCCGCGTCACATTCACGAGCATCTTCCCCGCGGCGTATTCGGGCCGTTGGCCGCACATCCATTTCGAGGTCTACGAGAGCGTCGATGCCGCGACGGGCGGCGGGACGCGCATCGCGACGTCACAGATCGCGTTGCCGGAGGACGCGTGCGACGAGGTCTTCGTGACCGCGGGCTACGAGCAGAGCTTGCGCAACATGCAACAGACGTCGCTTGCGAACGACAACGTTTTCGGCGACGACGGCGGCGTGCACCAGCTCGGAACGGTGACCGGTGACCTGAGCAACGGCTACACCGTGCAACTCACGGTTCCCGTCGCGCCTTGAACGTGAGGCGACGATCAGACGCACGTATCGTGCGTCGCCCATCGTTTGGGGTCCCCGACGAAGCGAAGCTTCGGTGGGGCTAGAGCCGGGGGCCGAGCGGCCCTCTGAGCGGAGAGAATGCAAGACTGGCGGGCATGGAATTGCTGATGGTCGCGCCCGTCTGGCTCGTCTCCGACGTCAAGGCGTCGTGTGAGGAGCTGGCCGCACTGTTCGACTTCGAGGTGCGGCCCTACTTCCAGCCTCCGGGCGAGCCGATCGTCTACGGAATCGTCGAACGCGCTCCGGTGCGCATCCACTGCAGCCGCGCGCCCGACGGCATCGCCCGGCCTGGCCGGCCGCACAAGGAACAACACAGCGACGCGTACTTGTTCGTCGACGATGTCGACGCGTGGCACGAACAAGTCGTCGCGCGCGGAGGCACGGTGCTCCTGCCGCCGACGCGCCAGGTGTATGCCCTCAAGGAGATGCACGTCGGCCTGCGCGACGGCTTCGTGCTCTCCCTCGGTCAGCCGGTCGAGGTCTAGGTCGCGGAGCGGACCGCGAGATCGGTCCAGTCGCGCGCCGTCGCGGTCTCGTGGACCTCGCGCCGCAGCCGTTCGGCACCGATCTCGTCGCCTTCGGCGAGCAGTAGCGGGATACGCGTGAGGTCGGTGCGCGCCGCAACGATCGGGATGTCGAGCCGGTCGTGTACGGCGTCGGCGGCGTCGAAGTGCATGTGCGCGCGCTCGTGGTCGCCGCCCGCGAACGCGAGGAGGCCCAGTGAGTGCTCGACCGAGCCCCACACTGCGACGACGCGGGACGTCACCACCCAGCGGTCGCGGAACGGCAACAACATCTCGTAGAGCGGTTCGACGTGGTCGCGCGCGCCGACCTCGAACACTGTGCCCGCCAGGAGCCGCATGTTGGCGAGCCACACGCCGTTGCGGGGGATGCAGGTGAACCCACTGCGGGCGATGCGATCGAGCGACTCGCGGGCGATGTCGAACTCACCCATCTCCGCGCGCACCCACGCGGCCGTCACCGAAAATCCCGCCTGCTGCGGGTGCTCTTCGGCCAGCGCCTCGAGCAGTTCCGGCAACCCATGCAGGGTACGGCGCTCCCGCGCGAGAAACACGTTCTGCACCGCGTACGCGACACCCGTCGTACGAACGCCGACGCGCTCGCCGATGGCGCGTGTCTCCTCGCAGAGTTCTGTCGCCGCGTCGAGATCGCCCGCAAGGGACAGCCGCATCGTGCGGTACAGCGACACGTACCAACGCGCCCGCGGGTGGGCTCGCATCAGCGGGCCGTGCTTCATCGCGAGCATTTCGGCGTCGGCAGTCGCGAGGTCGCCGCACTCCAGCAGGTCGCCGACGCGCCAGACCTGGGCCTGCACCGACAATGCGGGATCGAGGGTTCGGAACTCGTCGTCGAGGGCTTGGCGTTCGCGGAGATGCTCCGGCGCCGAGAGCGCGGTGTGTCGCATCGCGAGCGCGGCTGCGATCGCTCCCTGGTCGTTCGACTCGTACGCGAGCGCGAGCGCGTCGACGCTGAGCTGCTGCGCGACGTCGATTTCCCCAGCGTCGTA